>CAMZHY010000119.1 GCA_947307005.1 uncultured Planctomycetaceae bacterium | reverse complement strand
GAGATATCCAAAATCACTTCATGAGCGACGAGAAGCCCAAAGATTCCGACGATCGTGGGGAGGGTTCCGAGGGTGTTGCGGGGGCGGCCTTGCGGGTAGTCTTTGCCGACCGAATCGGGGGGCGGAACGGGCGCGGCGTCGCGGTTAAAACGTTCGAAGCGTTCGTCGCCGCGACGGAGCGCGTCGCGGATCGGTTCCGGAGAATACGCGCAGCGGACGTCGTCCGTATTGACTCCGACGCGCCGCAGACGTTTGCGGAGCTGCGCGGAAAGAGGGCAGTTCGTCACGTCGGTCAGCCGCCCGACGCGAATGAGAGACGGATCGAAACGCAGCCCTGCGCCCATGCTCGAGATCAGCGGGACGCCGCGCCGCAGCGTTTCCGCGATGAGCGCGACCTTCGACCCGAGCGTGTCGATCGCGTCGACGACGTAGTCGGGCGGTTCGCGCCAGTCCCCTTCGAAGAACGACGCGACCGTCTCCACATTCACGAGCGCCCGACGTTTCTCGACGGTCGCCGTTGGGTTGATCGCGTGAATCCGCGCCTCTGCGACCTCCTCCTTCGGGAGTCCAACCGTCTCGTGCGTCGCCAGAATCTGCCGGTTGATATTGCTCTCCTGAACGACGTCGAAATCGACGACGCGCAGCCGTCCGATCCCAGCCCGCGCGAGCGCCTCGACCGCGTACCCGCCGACCGCGCCGAGTCCGACGACCATCACGCAGGCCGCGCGAAGACGCGCGATCCCATCGTCGCCGAGCATCAGCCGCGTCCGCTGAAACTGATCCGCGCCGTCCGTCTTCTCTTCCGTCATCGGTTGCTCTTTCTTCCGCCGAAAACGGTGTTCGAGCGCGAGTCGTTCACCCCTTCGCGATACGACTGCTCCGCAAAATCGGAAATGCGTTTCGAAATGAGCCCCGCGACGTACCCCCCTTTGAACCCCGCGTCGATATTGACGACCGTCACGTTCGACGCGCAGCTGTTCATCATTCCGAGGAGCGCCGCCACCCCGCCGAACGCCGCCCCGTAGCCGACGCTCGTCGGAACCGCAACGATCGGCGCCGAAACGTAGCCGCCGACGACGCTCGGAAGCGCCCCTTCCATCCCGGCGACGACGACGATCGCGTCCACGTCCTGCAAAAGCGGAAGCTTCGCCTGAAGGCGCTGCGGACCCGCGACCCCGACGTCTTGAACCAGTTCGACGTCGATTCCCATCCACTTGAGCGTCTCGACCGCTTCTTCCGCGACCGGCAAATCGCTCGTCCCCGCCGTCACAACGGCGACCCGACCGACGTACATGCCTCTATTCGCGTCGTTCCGAGGAACGCGAAGGATCCTTGCGACTTCGTTGTAATAACACTGGGAACAGACTCGACGAAGGCGCGGAAGCGCGTACCCCGCCTTCTCCTCGCTCACGCGGGTCGCAAGAACGTCGATCCCGCGACGGTACAGCTCGGACGCGATCTCGACGATCGATTCCGCCGTCTTGCCCTCGCCGTAGATTACCTCGGGAAACCCGCAGCGACGCTGACGATCAAGATCGATCGTCGCGCTTTCCGTTTCAAAATATTCGTGTTTCATTTCTTTTCTTCGGCCAGAAGGAGTTGAAGCTCGGGCAGATTTCTAACGAAACGCGCGTGATCAAGGAACTCGGCGGCGGCGGTCAGGGGGTCGATTTTCGTCAAGTCGACGTTGAAATCGTCGTACGAAATTCGATCGGCGAGTTCGGCGTACGGGCGCGCGCTGAATCTGTCAAACGCGGCGAGCCTCGCGCCGAGCGTCCGTCTAAAATCGGGATCCTCTTCGGATTCGATAAAACGAACGACGTCGGGACGACGACAGGATTCCAAAACCAGCGAAAAGAGTCGTTTCTTATGATAAAGGCGCGTCGGGGTCGGTCGGAGCTGATCAAGCGAGCGCGTCAACGCGGAAACGAGCGTTCCCACGAGCGTTTTCACTTTTCCCTGAACGCGGCCCCTGAGAATCGCGGCGTAACAATCGACGCGCTCCAGATCGGAATCAGATTTCTCCGCCAACTTCGCGGCGCGGTTCTCAACTTGGAAGATGTAAGAAAAGAGCGCCGATCGCGGATCGTCGTCGCCCAAGGAGTCGACTTTCAGCAGCGGACGGATGCTGGGCATGAGTCTTTCGGAGAGTTCCGCGAGTTTAGACGGATTCTCGCCAGCCAACTTCGTCGCCGCAACCGCCGCGACGTAAAGCGCGGCGACGTATTCTCCTGCAGACAACGGAAACAACAAAGATTTCGGGAATTCCGCTCCCGTCGCTAGGAGTTGGATTCCGGCAAGAACCGCTTTATACGCGCCGCAACGCTCCGCGAACTTGTAAATTCGCGTAAAATATCCGGCGGCTCTCGGGGAGCATACGACGAGTTCCGACGCCTCTTTTCGCAGGTCTTCAAGCTCCTCCGGGTCGAGTTCTTCCGTTTCTCCGTCGACCGTTCGAACGCCGGAATCGAGCGTCGCCTCCACGTCGTCGAAAACGCGCAGCGCTTCGGAAATCGCTTGATCGAAAACCTCATGGTAATTTAACCAACGGGCGGACGTCGCGAGGTTCATGAGTCCCGTGTCGTACAGAATAATTCGCGCCTTAGGGGTCGTCAACGGTTCGAGTTCGTCGATGGAACGCCCGTAGGATAGATCCGCCGCGTAAACGAACGCGAGAATCTCTTCATATTGACGCAAGTCTTCGATTTCTTCGACGCGCTCCATTATCGCGGCGCGCGCCGCTTCATAGTCCTCCGGTACGCGAAGATTCTTCGCGAGTTCGCGAAGCCGCGTGTTGAGCGCGTTCTGACGCTCGTCGCCGTCCTCGATTCGATCAAGGAGCTCGTCGAGCGCCGCGATCTTGTCGGGACGTGGAAACGCGCTTTGCGCGGCTTCTAAAAGAATGCGTCGAAGATAATCGCGCTCCTTTGCGGACTCGACCGCCTCGACAAGTCCCGCCGCGTCGTCAAAATACTTCTGGACGACTTCCGTATCTTTAAGCCTAGCGATCGCCAGAAACTCCAGCGTCTTAACGGCGATCGCCGCGCGGTCTTCCGGCGTTTGAGCAGCCGCCGCGAGCTCTTGTAAAATTTTGGGCGGACGGTATTCCCCGTCGATCATGACGTTTTCTCCTTAACGATAAGCGAGTTCTTCCCTTAAGCGACGCGTTTTACGCGCCGTTCTCACGACTCGGGCGTTTCCGCCGTCTCGGTCGAAGGCGTTTCGGACGGCTCTTCCGTCGCCTCTTCCGACGGCTCGCCAAGCTCTTCTAGCAGTTTCCGAGCGTTGTCGGCAAAGTAGGGCGCGCTGTCGGGCGCGGCTTGCGAGAGCGCGGCTTCGATTTTGCGGACGGCGACGACGCGCGCTTTAACGTCCGACGCAAAGCCCTCTTTCGGCAAAACGTCTGAATCGTTTTCGTCAATCCAATAGACGAACGTCGCATCCGTCAGCAGCGGCTTGGCGTCGTCCAAATCCGGCCCGTCTTCCACGGCGAAAACGACCTTCGTCGCCGCGAGCGACGCCCGCACGTTCGGTTGGAACAGCGACGACTTCTCGAAAGGTCCCATGACGACCTCGATCGCGGCGCCTCCGATGCGTTCGACATAATCGCGCGGAAACGGGGAGGCGACTAAAACGTGAATTGCGGAACCTGCTTCCGCGTCTTTCGCCCTCTTTTGCGCCGATTTAATCTGCGCGTAACCGACGATCAGCAGGAAAAGAATAAGCGCGAGGAGCGCGACGCCAACGGCGATCGAAAGGTAGGCGTTTTTTCGGATGAGGGTCATGGCAAACTCGCAAGAAGACGGGAGCGCAGGGATAAAAAAACGACGCTTCGCCAAAAGTCAGGCGACGCGTCGCGTAGAGTTCAGCAATCCGTTCTTATGCGGAAACGCGAACGGACGTCGTCGGAACGGGATCAGTGCGGACCGGGATCGACCATGCCGGGACCGGGACCGTATCCCATGCCGGAACCGGAGGTCTTCGGCTTCGGATTGAATTCGCGATCCGCCTTGAAGAAGTCGAACGCCTCGTCGGCGATCGGCTTGGCTTCCGCCTTATAAGGACTCTCGACGTCTTCCGGGAAGACCATCTTCGTGTCGTCGAACTTGCTCGGAGCGACCGCCGGGCCGCCCGACTTGGCGCCAGACGACGAGGAACCGGCGCCGGGGCCGTTCAGTTCGCCCTTTTCCGACATTTCGTTAAAGCTCGCCATGCTGCCAACGGGCGCCATTCCGCCCATGTCGGGCATCGGATGCGGAGGGCCGACGGTCGTCGCCATATCCGACCCGGACCCCATGCCGTTATTCATAGAGTTGGCGGACCCGGCGGGAACTCCGGCGAGAAGCGAAATCATCTGCGTTCCCTGATCGAGCGCTTCCGCGGCGACCGCGAGAATGTTGTTCTCGTCGGCGGAGTACGCGACGTCGGGATCGGTCGGATCCTCAAAAGGCGCGCCGTCGACGTAGACGTCGGCGTAAATATCGACGAACTTGGAGCCGTCGTAGGCGGGCTTGTCATTCGGATCGGCGTAGACGACGCGAGATTCGATCTCTTGGAGGCGTTTCTTCGTCTTCGTCGACGTTTCGCTGCGCCCGAGTTCTTCGCGGAAATAATCAAACTCGTCGGACTTCTTGTCGTAAAGGTTCGGCGCCTGGCTTGTGGACTTCTCCGAACGCTGGAAGGGGCGAATCGAGCGGACGGAAAGCGGGCGCTTGGTCTTGGCGGCGTCGTCGTCCTGCGCGAAGAGGACGGTCGTCGCGCCCAGCGTCGCCAGCGCCGCGAGTCCGAAACAGACTCGATAAAGTTTCTTTTGGAACATAATCCGACTCCTGACCGCAAAGCGGCGTGATTCAGTATGCGCTATTTTGGCGAATCGTCGGCAAAACCGACAATCCAACATAAAATGATACGACGCCCGCTTTCCTTTTACAAGGACGCGACCGTTATTTTTGTCAACTTTTACCCGACTTTTGGGATAGATTTTCGATTTTACCGAACTGCGCGATAATCCCGACGCCCGCGAACGGTCGCCGCGCGTCGGCGCTGGTTGTTGATCAGACCCAACCTGCCGAGCGGCGACCCAGTGTTTTGACCTCGCGCGCTCAAACTTTATCACACGCAAATAAGAAAATACCCTCGGCGCGAGGTCGCCGCCAAATTTGAAAAAAGAAATTTCTTTCGTTATAGAAGAAGGGGGGAAATCGCCGATGTAACGACTGTTCGCATCGCGCGGATTTTGCGGGCTTTAATCGCAGGAGCGTTGCGGCAAAAGGCGGACAAAACTTTAGCAAAAGCGGCGAGTTTTTTGAACTTTTCCGAGACGAGATCGCGCCAATTTGACAAATTGGTTCGACGGCGGAAAAGAACGAAAACACGCGGATCGATGAAATCGACGGGTCGCGGACGCGTCGGTTCGAAACGACTAAACGGTTTTCCCCATGACGAATTTGACTGCTCTGTTGACGAAAACGAAAGGGTTGCGCGCTGTTCTAGTCGCCTCGGCGTTATGTTGGGGCGCGGCAAGTTTCGCCGCCGACGCGACGGCGCCGCAAGAGCGATGGACGCGACAGGAGCGTCCCCGAATCGTTTCGATCGTTCGAGAAGCGTGCGAATCGGTCGTTAGCATTCAGGGAGAAAAACAGTACGACGTCGGACAAAAGTCCTACGGACAGGACGCGCAGTACGACGTCTTTAACGGGATGGGAACGGGCGTCGTGCTCGACGAGCGCGGGTACATCCTCACGAATTATCACGTCGTGAAGGGACTCCTTAAATTGGAAGTCGTCACGTCCGACGGCGAACGTTATCGCGACGTCGAACTCGTCCGCAACGACGTTTCGACCGACCTAGCGGTGCTCAAAATTAAACCGAAGAAGCCGCTCAAAAAAATCCGCATGGGACGCACGGAACGCGTCATGCTCGCCGAGGAAGTCTACGCGATCGGCAACCCGTTCGGGTACAACTGTTCGATTTCGCGCGGCGTCGTCAGTTCCGTCAGCCGTCCTCTCGAGGTCAACGAAAACCTTTCCTACGACAGCGTCATCCAAACCGACGCGGCGATTAACCCCGGCAATTCCGGCGGTCCTCTGATCAATATTGACGGGGAGATGATCGGACTCAACGCGGCGGTGCGCGAGGAAGCGGAGAACATCGCTTTCGCGATTCCGGTCGACGTCGTCGCCGAGGTTTCGGAGCGCATGATCCGTCAATCGGTCGCCAAGATGACGCATCACGGTCTGAAATTCCGCGTCGTCGATTCCGATATGCCCGACTATCCCGCCGACGCGAACGGCGAAGACTGCCTCGTCGTCGATTCGGTCGACCCGCGCAGTCCGGCGTCCGATTCCGGGGTTCGTCCCGGCGACGTGCTGCTCTCTTCGAACGGTCGACCCGTTCATTCCTCGCTGGACTTCACCTGTTCTCTCATCGGTCTGGGCTTGAGCGACGTCGCCAACCTGAAATTTGAGCGCGGCGGCTCCGCGCTGAGCGCAACGCTGGCGTTCAGCGACCTTGCGGGGCGCGAGTCGACGCTCGTCGCGGACGACGATTCAAGTTCCGACAGTCTTTATCAGTCGGCGTCCGTCTCCGAGGCGTTTGCGGATGAATCGACCGAATCGCGTCAGGACAAGCCGGTCAAACAGGCGGCGCGCCGCGTTTCCACCGCCGAACAGTGCGTTTGGGATAAGCTCGGAATCGAAGTCGAGACCGCCGATCCTGGCGAATACGCCAAACGTTTTCCGAACCTTCAGGCGGTCGCGGTCGGAAACTTCAACTTTGCGCCGACCGGCGGCGTCAACGTCGTCAAGGTCGATCCGAACGGTCTGCTCGCGTCGGGCGACGTTCGACTTCAAGAGGGCGACTTTATCTTCGGGTTCGGCGTCGGCGACGATTCCGACGGACAGCTTAGCGTCACCTCCCTTGAGAATCTCTACTACATCGCCAAACGGCTCGACGAGTTCGCGGAAGTCGACTCCGGACGCGCCCGCGTCTACCTCATCCGCAAAGGAACCGCCTACTTCATGGACGTCGATCTCGATAAAGAGCCGTAATCGCCCTGAAAGCGACCTTCGCCGTGAGTGGAAAATCATAATAACGTCCGCTTTTGGAGGCGCCGCCAAGGGAACGCGACCTAGTGTTTTCGGTCGCGACCGCGCGACGGCGGGTTCGCGCTACCGCGCGCTTGGTTCGCTTCTCGCGCCCCGTTGGTTCGCTTCTCGCGCCCCGTTGGGGCGCTTTCCGAAAACGCGGCGCCGTGTGTTATTCGAATCAGACGTCGCCGCCAACAAGACGCGACCTAGTGTCTTCGCCTTTACGCTCTCAAACTCAGGCGCGGACGTCTAGGTCTGTTTCTTTTTACAGTCGCCACGATCTGAAGACGTCAAAACAGTTGCCAAATCGAAATTGTTTTGATATACTGGACAGAAGAAGGCGCGGCAGACGGGGCGTCGCGTTGGGATAGGAGATAAGACTTGTCGAACAAGGACCAGTTGCATGTTGGCTTGCTAAGTCTCGGACGACCAACCTGTAATCGCGAGGCGAAATCGGACGTCTTTACGGATTTGTTCGGACGTCCGAAGTATGCGTTTCGGCTTTATCAGGCGCTGCACCCGGAAGACACGACCGCGACGGTTGACGACATTAAGATCGTCACGCTCGATAACGTCCTTACCGACAAACAGTATAACGACCTCGGTTTTCGCGTTGGCGATAGGCTGATTATTTTCGTTGAACATCAGTCGACGTGGACCGACAATATCGCCGTTCGAATCTTCTTATACATCGCACAGTCGCTTAACGAGTATATCCAAGAGCAAAAACTTAACCTTTACAGCGGTAAAAAGGTCAAGTTGCCCAAACCTGAGGCGTATGTCGTCTATACCGGCGATAAGGAATCCTGTCCTAAAGTTATAAGCCTAAACGAGACGTTTTGGGACGGCGACGCGGATTACGCGATCGACGTTCGCGTTAAAATCATCCGCGACGGTAAGAAAGGCGACATTATCAATCAGTATGTCGTCTTTACGCAAGTTCTTAAGGAACAGATCAATATTTACGGGAAGACGCTCAAGGCGCTCGAAGAAACGTTTCGAATCTGTAAAGAACGAGACGTTTTGAAAGAATACCTTGAATCGAGGGAAAAGGAGATTCTGGATATTATGATCACGCTGTTTGACCACGAGACAATTCAGGATATTTACATCCACGACGTCCTTACAGAACGCGAAGAGAAAGTTAGAAACGAACTTGAGGCGGAATTCAGCAAGCGAGAGGCGAAACTAAAAGAGGAAGCCGCTAAAGCCGCCAAAGAAGCAGCCAAAGAAGCCGCTAAAGCCGCCAAAGAAGCCGCCAAAGAAGCCGCTAAAGAGGCAGCCAAAGAGGCCGTCAGAAAAGCGGAGATAAAAGCGGAGAAAAAAGTAGAGAAGGCCGCCGAAAAATCAAAATTTGAAACCGCGCGAACGATTGCTAAGAATCTGCTCGCGCATTCGGATTTACCGCTCGAATCGGTCGCTAAGTATTCGGAGTTGCCTCTGTCTGTCGTCGAAGAACTTGCGAAAAGCGTCAGAAAATAACCCGCGACGTGGCGGACGTCGACATTAGGAGAATGAAAATGGCAAATTCAGAAACGTCGTCGCGCGGGTTTGCCGACGTCCACGTTCATCTTTACGACAAACGATTCGGCGCGACTCTTGAGGAGCTCGGCCAATATCTTGAACGCGCCAAGGCGCATGGCGTCGCCAAATGCGTCTGCGCGTGCGCCTCGCCCGGCGACTGGAACCGCGCCGCAGAGATCGCCCGAAAATTCCCCGACGTCTTTCCTTCGTTCGGCGTTCACCCGTGGAACTGCCGATGCGTGAGCGGCGACTGGCTCGCGCCCCTCGCGAGCTTTCTCGACTCTTTCGTCGCCTACGACGGCGTGACGAAGGCGGCGCTCGGAGAGGTCGGACTCGACTTCGCCGT
>CAMZHY010000118.1 GCA_947307005.1 uncultured Planctomycetaceae bacterium | reverse complement strand
AGTGGACGGAACCGTCGAGCATAACGACGTTGACGCCGCCGCTATGGGCGCTTCCCGCCGTGATCATCGCGGAACGCGCGCCGAGATCGTCGTTCGAGGAGGAGCAGCTGGGCGCGTTCGGAGGAAGAATCGCCGAGAAGTTCGTGCAGGCGTAGTTCGCGTTTGCCCAGCGGCGACCCTTTTGCGCGTAGGTCGTGACGCCTTCGGCGAACTGACCGTCCGTTCCGCGCAAGTTAAGGCAGTCGATAGCCGCCTTCGATTGCGTGCCGGACAGGTAGCCGATTCCCGTGCTAAGGTCGGGATCGTTGGCGTCGGTGGCGATAATGTCGGAGACGGTAATCTCGCCGAACGCGATCGTATTGCTCGTGCCGTCTTTGCAAATCGAGAACGTCGTTTCGCCCGCGATATTGCCGTTCACAAAGAGACCGCGATGAGCCTTCTGAGCTCCTTGGGTGGCGGCGTTCGTATTGCTGAAGGACATGTCGCCCGCGCAACACGCGTAGCTGCAACGTCCGAGGTGGTTCGCCGCTTGCTTGGAGAGAGACGAGGACCCCATCGCGTTGCCGTCTGAGGGGCAAAGGAACGCGGTGATGACCGTCGTATACGGGTTGACGGACTGATTTGTCGGAATCGTGCCCGCGTCGGTCGGGCTGGGAGCGTACGCCGCGTCGCCGTTAGCTCCGGCGTCCTTGAGACAGGTCATAATGACGTCGTAGACGGCGGTCTGTTCAAGGTAGGGAAGCAACAGCGTCTGGGCGGAAACGCGGTCCAGTCGTCCGGAAACGGCGGCGTAACCGGCGATTCCCGTGATAAGGGGATCGGCGAACTGGTTCGGGATGCGGTTGTGAGCGTCGTTAAAGTTCTGAACCGCAAGACCCATTTGTTTGAGATTGTTAGTGCACTGCATGCGTCGCGCCGCTTCGCGAGCCGCCTGGACGGCGGGGAGAAGCAGACCAATCAAAATACCGATAATAGCGATAACGACGAGCAGTTCGACTAACGTAAAACCGCGATTGGACTTAGACATGAGTAAAACTCCGTTAAGAACAAAGGAAAAGGCGGTTAAAAAATGTCATGCTCACTGGTGATAATAATAAACGAAGACGCCCCGGCGCGCCGCGTCCAAGAAGGACGACGCGCCGAAGCTAGGTTTCACACGAATCGAATAATATCGTTTTCACGCGAATCAATCGATCGAGGCGGATTCTTTGCCGCGCGGGGTGGCGAGAGCGCCCCAAACGCCGTGCATACTCTTGCCGCGATACGTATCGACATTAGCCCAAGTCAAATCCCCGGCGTCGATCGAATCGGAAACGAAGTGTACGGAACCGTCGAGCATGGCGACGTTGACGCCGCCGGAGTGGGCGCTTCCAGCCGTAATCATCGCGGAACGATCGCGAATATCGTCGTTGCTGGACGAGCAACTCGGAGCGTTGGGCGGAAGAATCGCTTGGAAGTTCGTGTTCCCATAGGCGGAGTTGCACCACAAGCGCCCCTTATACGCAAACGCTCGATCGTCTTTTCCGTGAAGCAGTCCGTCGCTGCCGCGCGTGGCGAGGCATGTCGAAGCGGCGGCCGTTTGCGTCCCGCTTATATAAGCGATTCCCGTGCTGAGGTCGTTATCGACGTCGCCGGTACCGTATCCAAGGACGTCGGTAACAGCGATTTCAGCGAACGCCATCGTATTGCTCGTACCGTCTTTGCAGACCGCCAAAGTCGTGTCGCCGGCAAGCTTGCCGCTGACAAAGACGCCGCGGCGGGTCTTTTGAGCGTTTTCCGTGACGCTGTTCCTGTTGCTAAAGGTGAGGTCGCCGGTATTGCACGCGTAGTTGCAAGTTCCCATGACGCTTTCCTTTTTGGAGCGGGCGCTCGCCGCGTTGCCGTCGGAAGGGCAGATGAAGGCGTCGATAGCCGTCGCGTAAGGGTTGCTCGACTGACCAGTCGGGATAGCTCCGGCGTCGGTCGGACTCGGGGCGTAGTTCCCGTCGTTCGTCGTAGCGGCCTGCTTTAGACCGGACGAGATAGCGTCGAAGACGGCGGTTTGTTCGAGGTAGGGGAGAAGCAACGCTTGGGCGGAGACGCGATCAAGACGTCCTTTGACGCCGTCGTCGCAGTTGTTATAGCCGCTCATGCCAGTAACATAGGGGTCGCAGTACTGGTTCGGGATGCGTCCGTGCGCGTCGTTAAAGTTCTGGACGGCAAGCCCCATCTGCTTGAGATTGTTTGTGCACTGCATGCGTCGCGCCGCTTCGCGAGCCGCCTGAACGGCGGGGAGAAGAAGACCGATCAAAATACCGATAATGGCGATAACGACGAGCAGTTCGACCAACGTGAATCCGCGATTGGACCTAGACATGTAATTAAAACTCCGTTAAGAGCAGGTTAAGGCGGTTAATAAATGGATAATCACTTGGAGGTAAGATCAAAATCAAACGTATTGGAGCCCTTGACGACTTGAGCGGTGAAGCCCGAGGTGTCGGCTTTCGTGTATTTCGCGGGAAGGTCGCTCTTCATGACGGCTTCTTTTTCGACTCCGCCTTCCGCATTCTTGACTTCGGGCGTCACTTCGACCTCGTGGCTGAAGAAGACCTTGTAGTTGCCGGGCGTGGTGCCGGCGTCGGCGGCTCCGAGGACGGTCTGGAGTTTGTATACGCCGGAGGCGTCCGTCGTGCCGACCGCCTGAGTGCCGTCGCCGTCGGGAACGAAGTAAACGGTGCACTTCTCAAGGGGCGCGCCGTCGAGCGTGACCTTGCCGGTAACGCCCTCTGTTTTTTGAACTTTCTTGCCGCCGCAAGCGGGGAGAATCATCGTAACAGCGAGAAGAGCGACCAGAAGCGTCAGTTTATTGTTCATTTTCTTTGGCTTTCATTCGATCTACAAACGTTTCCCGCGCGGCTCGATCAACGCCATCAAGGCGGGAAACCAGTATAATTTGACGCGATTCAGGGCGATTAGTTCCCGAACCCGCCCAACAACACAATGCAACTACTATTGTAGATTCAAATTTGCGTCTTGTCAAGGACGCGGACGCCGTCTTCGATAAAATGGGTAAAAATCGGTTGCGATAAGTCTTGCCAAGAGTCGGGTAAAACTCTAGAATACCGCGTACCGTCGGGGCGCCCTTTCGGTTCGCCCATCCGACGTTCAGAAACTTACGGATAACACGCGCTGTCTGCATTAGAGAAACGGAGTTTGTTGATGACGTTCTTGGCCCAAACCTTGCCGCTTGTAAAAGACCGGACAATGATCGCGGTCGCCGCAATCGCCTGCACGCTTTTTTTCGGCGTTCCAAAGAATTTTGCGCAAGCTCCAAAGCGTCCCGCGGCGACGGCGGCTCAGACCGGCGCGACGGCTTCCGCCGCTTCTCCCGCCATTCCTCAGGCGAACGCTCCTTCTAAGGAAGACGACGCCGTCGGGTTGACAGCCGAGGAGGAAGCGACGTACAAACGGGCGTTGGAACTCTTTAACAAGCAAGATTTTGCGGGATCGCTCGCCGCGCTCCAAGAGCTTTACGCAAGCAATCCGGCGGCGCGTCCTCCGAGGCTGATTGTCGCTCGATGGTTCGCGGAGCTTCAAAACCCTCAGGCGGTCAAGCTTTCTCTTGAGCAGGCGACAGCCGAGACTCCAGACGATCCCGAGGCCTACTATTCGCTCGCCGAGTTTGCGATTCGCGAAGGATCCTTTACCGCCGCCGAACTGCTCACGCTTCGCGGCGATCAGGCGCTCGCCAAATACAACGCGAACCCGAAGCGTCAGAAGAACATGACGCGAACCTCGAACGTCTTGAAACTCGCGTATTCAAACGCGCGGAAGCGCTGGAACGACTCGCTCCGCGCCGTCGCCGAACTCGTTCGAATCGACGGCGAGACGGCGGAACTCGATCGCGCTTACGCGCGAATCCTTTTCCAGCAGAAAGAGGACGAGAAAGCGCGTCAAGCGTTGCAACGCGCCGAGAAACTCGATCCAGACGGTTTGCCGACCGACGCGGCGATGGCGCAGCTTTACGCGACGCGCGGCGATAAAGAGAAGACAAAGGCTAGTCTTGACGCGGCGCTTAAAGCGAATCCGAAATCGACGAAAGTTTTGCTCCTTTCGATTTCGAGCGCTCTGAGCGAAAACGAGCTTGATTCCGCGTGGAACCTCGTTCAGCGGCTCTACAAGGAAGAAAAGAGCGCCGAAGTTCTCAAGACTTACGGCAAGGTCGCGCTTTTCCGGTCCGACTTCAAGAGCGCGGAAGCCGCGTTCCAGGAAGCCGTGCGTCAGAATCCGCTCGATACGGACGCGTCCGGCGGTCTCGCGCTGGCGCTCTGCGAACAGGGCGATCCGGAGAAGTGCAAACGCGCGTTGCAGTACGCCGCGAGCAATATCCAGAAGCAGTCGAACAATCGCGATTTCCTCGCGACCCTTGGGTGGACGCTCTACAAATCGGGACAGACCGACGAGGCGGTCAAAGTCTTGCAGCAGTCGATCGCGGACGGCCAGATCAACGCCGCGTCCGCGTACTATTTCGCCGTGATTCTGCATGAAAAGGGTCAGGACGACGTCGCCAAGCAGCTTCTCACGGCAGCCCTCTCCACGACGCCTCCCTTCGCCAAGCGCGGCGACGCCGAAAAACTCCTCGCCGAACTCAACGCTGCGAAGCCCGCCGCGAAGAACTGAACCCTTTGCTTGCGTTCAAAAATAACAACGGACGAGAGACGCTCGCGTTCCCCGCGGCGCTTCTCGTCCGTTTTCTTTTTCTTTCGCCATCGGCGCCAAAGGAGAACTTATTCGAATCGCCGCCAGTTTGCGCACTGTCGTTTCGCGTTGTGAATCTTGTTCTAAATTTAGATAAATGAGCAATATAGCGATCAATAGGAACGGCGACGCTTTGAACGCGCGATAGTGCGAAACGGGATTCGGCGGTCGACCGCCGACGACCAACGGGACGACGATCGTCTCGAGCGCGCGATAACGCGAACCGTCGTCGGCGACGTCGCGGCCTCAGCGGGAGGCGCTTTTTTCGAAATAAGTTTTGAAACTCACGTACTGAAACTGCTCGAAAAACTGGACGGCGCGCGCGATGCGGCTGCGGTCGCGTTCGGAGAGACGCCGCGAGAGAGTCGATTCGTTTTCGATCTGGTACGTTTTCGTGAAGATTGTTTTGCCTTTAGGGTAGATTTCGGTCGTGATTTTTTCGGGGAATCGCGATTCTTCCATGAACTTTCGGTTCGCCTCGATTCTTGCAAGGGGCGTGAGAGAACCGGGATTCATGTAGACGTTAAGCTTTCCCATCGCTTCGACGAACCGAAAATAGACGTCGGCGATCTGCTCGTCGCCAAATGGAATTGTCTTGGCGCGGTAGTCGATCCACTTGCTCTGAAAGAAGAACTCGTCTTCCTTTTGCGAGACGGTAAAGGACGGATTGATCATAAAGGTCGTGAAGCCGTCCTTTTTCTCATGGAGGATTGTTTTGATTCGGTCGACGAACCGATCGAGTTCCGCTTCGTCGATGACGGACCGCATTCTCCGAATCGGATCGATGAGCACGAATTTCTGAGCGCGGAAGGAATAGACGACGATCTCGCCGTTGTCGCCGACAAAATCGAACGCCAAATCGCCGTGAAAGACGGTGGAGGAGGAATATTTGGTCTGACGCTCGTTGCGGATAAAGCGAACGTCGGCGTCGACGCGGAACTCAATCTCCGAAGCGCCCGAGACGCTTTCCGCGTCGAACCAATCGCCGTCGTCGGACGACTCGGAATCTTCTTTATCTTTGGAAACCGCTTCGTCCGCGTCGTTTTTCGAAGGCGCGCCGTTGCTTGAAGAAGGCGAGACGCTGAAAACAACGACCGCCGACATGAGAATCGCCAGGATAAGGCGCGCGCGCGCGTCAAATTTTGAGAAGAGCGAAATCATTCCTCAGGGAAATCCTTTCCACGCGCGAGTCGTCTAAACGTCGACCGCGCCGTCGCCCCAATCCCTAGGCGGACGACGTCAAAAACAACAGGTTGGACGCGCTTTTGCGTCCAACCCTTGAGAACTTTGCGCGTTTCCAAAAAAGAGGCGCGCGACCGTTAAATCATTTAGCGGGGGAAAGCGCGCAGATCATGCGCTTGCCCATAAGTTTCGGGGGCGAGTCGATCTTCGCCACGTCGGCAAGCTGTTCAAGGACGAAATTCATGAGCTTTTCGCCCTCGCCAACGTGGGCGCTTTCACGACCGCGAAAGACGACCGACAAGACGAGCTTGTCCTTGTCTTTGCCGAGAATTTCTCGACACTTGTTTACCTTGACTTCAACGTCGGCCGCGCCCGTCTTGGGACGGAGACGAATCTCTTTGATTTGCGGCTTCGACTGCTGTTTTGAAGCGTTCTTACGCTGCTCGTACTTGAACTTGCCGTAGTCGATGATACGGCACACAGGCGGCTTTGCCTGGGGTTGCACCTCGACGAGATCCAAATCGACCGAACGCGCGCGAGCAAGCGCGTCTTGCGTCGACATGACGCCCAAGTTCTCGCCCGTCTCGGCGATGACGAGAATTTGGGGCACGCGGATCATTTCATTAATGCGCTGCCTGTTGGCCCCGCTAGCGCCGGGGCGAGGACCGTTAGAGTCCATTCTGCGAAAACTCATGTTCTCTGAAAAAAGCCTTTCTTCTATAAGGGGGGTAATAATCAAGACCGTCGCGATCCTGACAGACGTCGCGCGAAACGCATTACGCGACGCAAGAAACGGCGATTACACGACGCCGACGCGTTATTTTAGCGCCATTCATCGTCGTTTTCAAGCGGCGCGATTTGAGGCGCCGTCATTTTTTAAAAGTTTTTCAACGTATTTTCTTAGAAGTTTTCAGTCGTCTCCGGTTCCATGGCGTCGTCGTCGAGTTTGACCGTTTCGTCGAGTTCCAACCCGTCGTAATCGTCAAAGCCGCCGGTTGACGACGACGCGTTTTGGTCCGTGTAATCGCCGGTCGGAACGATATCGGGCGCGGATTGTTGGAAATCGTCGTCGAAATCGTCGAGGTAGTCGCGATCTCCATCGGCAATCATTTCTTTGAAGGCCGGGAACCGATCGATCTGACCGTCGTGCTGCGTGACGAGGAGTCGCAGGACGAGGACCGTTTGTTCAAAATCGTCGCCTCCCTCGTTGAAAAAATACCGCCCGAGCGCGTTCGAGTTCGCGTCGGTCGCGCCAATCACGAGGAACTGACCGGGGCGCAGCGCCGCCGAGAAACGCAGCGCGTCGAAGGATTTCGTCGGTTGCTCCTGCGTTTTGACGAGTTGACCGTGCTGGTATCGAGTTACGGGCTTCGCCGCTCCGTATCGGAGGAAGGGGGCGATGTTGAAGAGCGTCGAACCGTCGGGAGACTGCTCGACGGCGACGCTGAAGACGGGCGAAACGTCGGCGTACGTCTTGCCCTCAAGAGCGCCGTCTTCGCGTTTTTCGAGGATTGGCGCGGAGGGGATGACGTCGGTGCGCGCGACGATCGTACTCTTCGTTCCCGAACGGAGCGTCACGGGCTTTGAGTACGCGATGGGAGCGAGCGCAGATTCGATCTTGGATGAATCGACCTGTTCTTCAATGGAAGAGCGAAGTTCTCGTCCTTTTAGCGCAAGGAGTTTTGAGAGGGACTCCGGAGTCGACGCTCCGAGGAGTCCGACGCGAAACCCTTGTTCGTTGAGCGCTCGTCGCGCCGTCTGCTCCAGCGCGAGTTCGTCGACGTCTTTCCAGAGGTCGCGGACAAGATCGCGCTCGTTGTAGGGCACGTGGGCGACGAGCACGTCGAAGACGACGGCGTCGGGCGCGAGATTAAGGCGTTGAAGCGTTTTACGCTCGGTGGGAATCGGCTCGGGGTTCGGTCGATTATGAAGGGACAAGCTCCCGCAAGACGCGAGAACGCACGCGCACAGCGCCACCCCAATTCCCGCGATAATCGACGACCTAAACATAACGAGCCAAAACCAATTTTCGTCCGCTTTCGAAGGCGGAGCAAACGCGAACAACGAACCTGCGACCGCGCGTCGGCAAGACGCGCCTTAGCTTGGGAGGGTACTTTTTTTAGGGCGGCGCGTCAATACGGATTCACGTCGGCGTTGGACCGCGCGCCGTCGCGTAAGGTTGGCGCAAGGTTGACGCGACGACGTCGACGGGGTACAATGGACGGCGCGTTCGCGAAGGGAAGGAGACGGTCGTCGCGTCGGCGTTTGTCGACGGCGTTCTTTGCCTTAGGGCGCGGCATAGAGGAGTAAATTACCGTGACGATGAACCGACGTGATTTTTTGAAGTTTGGCGCCTGCGCGTGTCTCGCGTCCTCTCTCTCGAATTTCGATTTGAGCGTCTACCCGAAGGCGATCGCCGACGAGGCTCTCGCCAATCTCAAGGTCGTCGACTTTACGCTCAAGGTCGGCGCGACGAAGCCCTTTACCGCCGTGCATATTTCCGACACGCATCTGACGTTCGCCGACGAGCGCGAGACGGAGCGCAAACAGAAACTCGCGAAAGATCGCCTTCGGTATTTCGGCGACTCCGAGAAGAATCTTCGCGCCGCCGTAACCTACGCGAAAGAGCGGGACGCCGTCTTACTCCATACGGGCGACATGGTCGATTTTCTGAGCGATAAGAACTTTGAGTTTGTCTCCGCGTTCTACAAGGAAGACGGCATGGTTCCCCATTTCGTTTCGTCCGGAAACCACGAGTTCAGCCACTATCTCGGGGAAGCGAAGGAGGACGAAGCGTACAAAATGCAAAGCTTCGACCGCGTGCAGAAGGCGTTTCCGAACGATCTCAAGTTCTGTTCGCGCGTCATTAACGGCGTGAACTTCGTCGCGTTCGACGACGTCTACTATTATGTCGACGACAACGCGATTGACCTCTTTAAGAAGGAAGTTGAAAAGGGGTTGCCGATCGTCACGATGTGCCACGTTCCGTTCTATACCCCGGAACTCTACCGCTTCATGATCGAAGACCAAAAAGAACGTATTTCCTACACGATTGGAGT
>CAMZHY010000117.1 GCA_947307005.1 uncultured Planctomycetaceae bacterium | reverse complement strand
GTGAAGCGCAACCGTTTCCAGTCGCAACTGCACCCCATCGCTTTAAGCTGTTCGAGAATACGCGCCTGATATTGATCTTTCCAGTCCCAAATTCGTTGAACGAGCGCCTCGCGACCAAGGTCCCAACGCGTTTTTCCTTCTTGTTCGAGCAGTCTCTTTTCTACGATAGCCTGAGTCGCAATACCGGCGTGATCAACGCCGGGCACCCAAAGCGTCTCGAACCCCTGCATGCGTTTCATGCGAACGAGCGCGTCTTGCAACGAATCATTAAGCGCGTGTCCCAAGTGAAGAGCGCCCGTTACGTTCGGAGGTGGAATAACGACCGCGTACGGCTTCTTGTTCGGATTGACCTCGCTGTGGAAGAAGCCCTTTTCCTCCCAGAATTTAGTCTGACGTTCTTGCGCTGCAAGATGATCGTACTGAGTAGGAAGATCGTTAATCAACTGCTCTTGTTTCGTCATAACAGGATATCTCGCTCCAACTCGCAATATCGCGAACGCTAATCTATTTTCGAATCAAATTTACGCGCTGACGAGCCAACCGTCAATCGCTTCGAAAAAGCACAACCTTTAGCTTTGTAATTATACCCAGAGCGTTCAAAGGGCAAAGCCCCCCGAATCCCACGAGCAAGATTCCGCCGATAGAACGGGCGCTGCAACGCTCCAAGAAAAAACTGGCAAAGTCAGGAACGCTCAATTTCAAGCTCGGCGGGAGCCAAGACCATCGCGTCTTCTCCCTTGCCGGACCAACGCGGCGGCTCGCACTTCTCAGCAATCCACCCCGCGTGAGCGACGCGACATGCGACTTCCGTTCCCAAAGGGTGAGACGACGCGCCGGAGATTCGAAATCTCGCCGGATTTTGCGCAGCGGGATCTATCTTCGTCGTTTCACCCTCTTGAACGCGCGAAAGGGGACGAATTTGAAAAAAACGTTCGAGCGTCGCCGCGCATCGATCGTGCGTCGCTCTCGCGGCGGCGGCAAGCGAAACGTCGTCGCAAGCGCCGATGTCTTCCTTGATAAAATCTATAAAACGCGCGTCGCGTTGAAGAGCGGCCAGAAGTTCCAACGCTTCTGAGCGGGAATCGGATCTAGGGGTCGCGCTTAGTTTCAAAGCGGTCGACGCGTCTTTTGAACATCCTGAAACAGAGGAGGCTGTCGGCGGTTCCAAGTTCGGAACTTCATAGTGAGAACCGTCTAAGACCTCTTTAATTCCCCGAGCGACGTCGGGGTTGAAAAGAGCGGAAAAAAACGCTCGTAACGCAATACTGACGCTCATGTCGCACTCACTGCCAGACCAGAGGCTAGAGGCCTCCGAAAACGCTTGTTAAATCGGGCTGTCCCCTAGCGTCCAATACCGTTGCAAACGCCAGGAGATAAGGATACTATAACGGTTTTACAAATCATAGGAATATCGCGCGGCATTTTTTGACCGCTTTTTCCTTTCAAAAAGACGCGTCTGCCTTTCGCTGTGAAAATGTCGACGACGTTTCGTTGACTTGGAACCTCGAAGACGTTATAAAAAGGAGAGCGAGGTTCGTCTTGCCCCTGCGCAAAACGTTTTGTGATTACCGCGCGTTGTTCGTCAATCTGAGATTTCCTGATGTTTTGCGGAAATTTCTCTTCGAATGAAAGGCTCCCGTCTATGAAGTCGTTATCGTCCCGTCGCGGCGGCGCAACTCGTCGCGATTTTCTAAAAGCGCAAGCCGCCGGCGTTATTTCCGCCGCCATGTGCGCGACATTCAACCCGCTTCAAACAGTCCGCAGCTATGCAGATTCGCCCAACGATCGGTTTAAAATCGGTTTCATCGGTTGCGGAGGCATGGGAACCGGCGACGCCGGCGACCTTGCGCGTTTCGGCGATATCGTTGCGCTCGCCGACGTCAAAACAGATCGCCTCGACTATTTTAAGTCGAATCCGAACATCGTCTCAAAACCAAACGAAGTCTTTGTCACCCAGGATTATCGTCGAGTTCTTGACCGCGACGACGTCGAAATTGTCGGTATTTCTACGCCGGATCATTGGCATGTAAAGATCGCAATAGAGGCGTTGCAGGCCGGTAAACACGTTTTCTGTCAGAAGCCCCTCACGCTGACAATAGAAGAGAACAAACTAATCCGTAGGGCTGTCAAAAAGTATGGAAAGGTTTTTCAGGTTGGCACGCAGCAACGAGCGGACCGAGATCATTTCATGCTTGCGACGCTGATGGTTCGCAAAGGGTTGTTGGGAGAGATTAAACGCGTTGTCGTTACGCTCAACACGGGACCTAAAGCGGGTCCTTTCCCGGTCGAAACAATTCCAGATTCCCTCGATTGGAATATGTTCTTAGGACAAGCGCCTTACGTTGATTATCGGGCGTCGCGAGCGACGGGGGCTTTCCGATACTGGTACGAATACTCCGGCGGTCAACTCACCGACTGGGGCGCGCATCATATTGACTGCGCGCTTTGGGCGCTGGATCAACTTGGAGTAGGCAAAGGACTTGTCGAAATTGACGGTTCTAATGTTGAACACGCTTCCCCGCTCGACGAAAAGGGAATGCCGACGGTCGACGATTGCTTCAACACAGCGGTTCATTTCAACATCAAAACAAAACTCGCCAACGGAGTCGAGCTTATTGTTGAGGACCAAAAAGATTTCAACGGAATCTTATTTGAAGGGACGGAGGGACGGATCTTTGTTGATCGTGGACGCGTCACGGGGAAACCGATCGAAGAGAATCGCCAAAGCGTTCTTAGAGAAGAGGATTACGTCGCGCTCAACAAAGGCAAGCCGGTCGTTTGGCACAAGGAGAACTTCATTCAATGCGTTCGCGAGGGCGGCGTTCCATCTTCGGACGTCGAAAGCCATACTTACGCAATGAACGCCTGCCACCTCTGCGGGATTGCAGCAAGACTTGGACGCGTTGTCAAATGGGATCCAACAGCCGAGACAATTGTCGGCGACGATCTCGCCGCTTCGTTCATGAGTCGAGAACAGCGTAAAGGATTTGAACTTCCGGAAGTTTGACCCTTTTCGGCGGAAAGCCTTTTTCAAATTTGGAGCGGCGGCGGATTACCACGTTCCGCCTGCCGCTCTTTTTAACGTGTTTTACTCATTTTCCCTCTCTGGATCAGCGATTTCCCCGCGGTTTGATAAAAAAATCCCCAAAATGTTTTTCGTTCGTAAAAATAACTTGCGTTTAAACCTCAAAGGGATATCATTACGGAGGTAGCGGCGCTGGAATCATTGTTTCGGCGATAATGAGACGTCGAACGCCGTCTTGTCGGGAATGAACGTCCAACGCGAACCGCCCAATCTTGTTGCTGTAGAACTTTTATATCACGATACTTATCGGTGCAGGAGACGTCATGAAGAAAAACGTCATCACGCTTGTCCTCGGCGGCGGTCGTGGCACTCGTCTTTATCCGCTTACTAAAATGCGCGCCAAACCGGCCGTTCCCATCGCGGGAAAATACCGTTTGATCGATATTCCTATCTCGAACTGTATCAACAGCGGTCTCAATAAGATATACGTTATTACCCAGTTCAATTCAGTAAGTCTGCATCATCACTTGCAGTCGTATAATTTTGATCCGTTCAGCCGCGGTTTTGTCGAAATGCTTGCCGCGCAACAAACGAACGACAATAACTCGTGGTATCAGGGAACAGCCGACGCGGTTCGTCAAAACTTCAACTTCATTCGTCAACGCGACGTCGATTATGTTCTGATTCTCTCCGGCGACCAGTTGTATCGCATGGACTTCCAGAAGATGATTGAAACTCACGAACGCAATAACGCGGACGCGACAATCGCTTCCGTTCCCGTTTCGAAAGATCGCGCCGCCGACCTCGGAATTATGCGAATTGACGAATCGGGAAAAGTTTTGGGGTTCCTCGAAAAACCCAAAACGCCTGAGGAACTTGAACAAGTCTATACAGGCGAGGATTTCATCCGCGATCAGGGTTACGATCCCCAAGGACGCGAGTATCTTGCGAACATGGGAGTCTACCTTTTCAATCGCCAAACGCTGGTCGACGTCCTCAGTAAAACAAACTACACCGATTTCGGCAAAGAGGTGTTTCCCGCGGCGATACGCACCCAAAACGTCTGCGTTCATCTTTTCGACGGTTATTGGGAAGATATCGGAACAATACGCTCCTTCTACGAAGCAAACTTGGCGCTGGCGCACAATCCGCCGGCGTTTGAAATATCCACGCCAGACTGCCCCACTTATTCGCGACTTCGTTATCTTCCCGCCAGCCGCTTCGACAACGCCAAGATTTCGCAGAGTTTCATTGCCGACGGTTGCCAAATAGGCGCCGGCGCCGTTATCGAGAACTCCATTATCGGCGTCCGCAGTAAAATCGGTAAAAACTGCGTTATCCGCAACTCCATTATTATGGGGCAGGATTTCATCACAAGTCCAGAAGAAGACGAGGCGGAAATCGCCGCCGGACGTCCCGTCGTTGGAATTGGCGATAACGTCATTATCGACGGCGCGATTGTGGATAAAAATGTTCAGATTGGCAACGACGTAATCATTACCAATCCTAACAGAGTCCAAAATACGGACGAGCGTGAATTTGGAATGATTCGCGACGGAGTCGTTTGCGTCGAAAAGGGCGCCGTGCTTCGTCCGCGCTGGTCTTTGCTGGAATGCTTGAAAAGCTAATTGTGAACGCAGGTAGATCCTGAAAAAACGCCGCTGAGGTTTCGCCCCAGCGGCGTTTTTTATCGGGTTCGATCAAGACGTCGAAAAGGGCGTCGTTTCTTTGGTTATCGGAACGTTACTCCTCAGAACTAGGCGCGTCGTTCGACGAATTTTGAATCAGCGCGCGAAGAGAACTGATCTCGTCCTGAGCTTTCGACAACGCGTCGCTGAGGTCTGTTGCTCGTTTCTCCGCAATTTGACGCGCCTGCGTTTCCTTTTGTAAATCACCTTGGACGTCCGCGAGTTGCTGCGTTAAAGCCTCTCTTTGGACGTTCAAAGCCTGTTGATGCTGATTTTTAAGAGAGTTAATCTGGTTCTTCGACGCGTCTTCCAACTCTTGAAGTCGCTTTTCAAGCGCAGACTGAACGCTTGATTTTTCGGACTCGGCTTCCTCCAACGCCTCCTTGGCTTGTGACTGAGCGTCGTTGAATCGTTTTTGAAGCGACTCCGTTTCGGAGTGGGCTGCGTCAAGTTCCTTTTCGAAGTTCAGAAGCGTCTCGGAGGCCTTCGTCACGTCGGCGGCGGCCTTTTCCGCCGCTTCTTTTGCAGAAGCGTTAGCCGCGTCGAGCGCGCTCTTTAACTCCTTGAGTTCATTTTGAAGCTTCGCCTTTTCTTCCGCCTCCGCTTTCTCTCGAGCTTCGGCGGCGGCTTTCGCCTTGTCTTCCTTTGCTTTAAGCTCTTGAGCTTTCACTGCGGCGCGTTCTTCCGCTTCCGTTTGCGCGCGGGCTTTCAATTCAGACGCTCTCGCAACTTTTTCCGATTCAATCTCCGCTTGTTCGAGAGCTTGACGCGCCGAAGCTTCTTTCGCAACGCCGAGAGAACCAACGCGAGAAGAGTTGTCAAGTTCCGGAGCGCGATACCACCGACCGCTTAGCCAGTCCGCCAGCAAACCGACTTCTTCTGGCGTCATGAGCGCGTCGCCGTCGGCTGGAAGATAAGAAGGCATACGATCGTTTTTGGCGCCGTAATATTTGGGCGAGGTTGGATCGGCGATAAAACCTGCGATCCAGTCGCGGCTCATGTAACCGCGAAGATCGCATGCATGATCGTTCTCCTGCCCATAAAACGCGTGGCATTCCGTGCAGGTCAAGAAGGCCATATCTGAAATCGCCGTCGGCGCAAGACCGTAATACTCGCCTCCGACAAAGGGTCGAGGTTCGTCGAGTTTCGCCTCTTCTGCGAGAACCTCCGCAACAGTATCGCAGGCGGCGACGATCGAATCGCGAAGAATGTTGATATACTTCTGATCCTCGGGGGGAATCGGCTCGTCGGAACCGTTGAGAGCGGCGAGATAAGAATCCGTCAGGAATTCGTCATAGTCCTCGTCTTTAACGAGTTCTACGTTATCCTCGTCAAGGAGAATATCGCGATAAACTTCGTCGTCGAACATGGAGAGAAGAACATTCTCTAACGCGCTCAAAACGGCGGCGGGGAGCTGCGGATCAAGCTCGGCAACGAACTCCTCGTCGGCAAACTTATCTACGACTAATTCTCTAAGTTTGGCAATGTATTCGTCTTGGGCAGCCTCGACTGTTTCGTCGTCAAGATCGTCGTCTTCGTTGAGGATATTATCAAGAATGGCGACGTTCTCTTCATCCTCGCAAAAAATTTCAAAAACGTTCTCGAGAATATCGAAGGCGGGACTCCCGTCTGCTGCAATTACCTTTGCAATAAGACCGTTGCCGTTGAGCATGAACGCGCCGCCGTCCAAGAAAAGACCGCCCGCAACGCGTCCTTTCATAAACCCAACCATCGATCCCTTTTCAGCAAACGCCGTTTTGCCAAAACAGTCGTCCTCGGCAAGCGTCGCTTCGTTGGTAAAACCGCGGATCCAGTCGACCGTGTGGGCGCCATAAAGGTTGGGCGCAGTCGGTTCTGGACACTCAATTTCAACATAGTCGGAATTGAGAGAGTCGGAAGTCTTCGCTTTAAAATTGTGACAACTGGCGCACTGCTGTTCAAAAAGCTTGGGACCAACAAGATAAGGGTCGTTTTGGAGAAGGGTCAACGCTCCGGTTCGAGGAATGCCCGCCGGCGCAAAGGCAAGTTCAATCGCACGGTCGGCAGATCGCTTGGCGTCTGCAACGCCAGCCTTAAAATCGGCGGAATGGTCGGACTCTGGAGAATAGTCCGACCAATAGGACAGATATGTGAAATAACAAAAAACAACAAAGAAGACAAACGTCGCCAAAACAACAAAGCAATGGAGAATTTTGCTACGCCCAAGAATCGGAGCGATAAAAAATAACAAAAGTAAAAGCGGCGGAACGACAAAAATCGCATAGACCATGCCAACCTTAGAAAACACAGGAAGTTTGGTCATATGATACAACGCTCGAAACGACCATTCCGGACGAGCGGCGTCGTAGGAACTCGAAACGTCAACCGGCGCGGTAAGTTCAGCCCCAAGATACGTCTCCGCGGGAAGCGTCGTTTTACGCGCGGCTATCTGGTCGGGAGTAAGAGAATGTTGGAAAACGAGAAGCAAGACAACGGCAAAAACAACGACGCACGTCAATCCGACGCAAAACGCGTCTCGCCCCCAAAACGGCTGGCGATTCTTTGTCGCGCACGCAAGGCAACACTTGTGGACGCCGTCAAACCTCGACTCTGTTTGTAAAATCTTGCGAGATCGAAAGTCAAAATACTTCCAGAGACATAAGACGACAAAACCGCCGCCGCCAAAAACGCCGACGTGGAGAAAAAGGAAGCGAGATATCGTGAGAGAACCGAATTGTGGATCAGGACCGCCCGCGACTATTTGATAAAGCGGCACCCCGACGAACGGAAGAAGTTGCAAAAAAGATACGCGCGTGGTCGTCGCAAAATACCCCGACTGTGACCATGGAAGTAAATCGCCGGTCAAACAACTGCAAAGCGACATGAGACACATGACCAACGCCGACCAGTAGACAAACTCTCGCGGACGACGATAAGCTCCGTGTAAAAGAAGCGAAAGAACATAGAAGCCGCTAATTCCAACGAAGAGTTGCGCCGAATAATGGTGAACGCCCCGAACGAACCAGCCGTATGGTAAAACATACTGGATATAAAAGACGCTCTCCCAAGCGCTTGTCGCGCTAGACGAATAAAACGCCCAGAGAAACGCGCCCGTTATTCCCTGCAACAAAAAGAGAAAAACCAAAGCGATCGGCATGAAGCGGCAGCAAAATTTACCCGCCGGCGATTGCCAGTTGACGACATTCGCATACGCGGAGACAATACCGGTTCTTTCATCGAGCCAATTAAAAAATTTCATCGTACGCCTCGAACGAGTTAGCGTTTGAATTCAAATCAAAGGAAAGCGCCTAAAGGCGGAAGCAAAAGCGTCAGACTGGCTTCTTTTCAGAGGTTCCGAGTTGGAAATTCTGGAATTTAACAAAGACCCTTCCCGACTCGTCTACGCGCGTCTCCAGAGAATCAAGAGAACGCGCCGACTTGGAATTTTCGGGCATGACACGTTCTCCGTCTAGGAAAAACACGTCGCCATGGCACGGGCAGTAGAAAAGGACCTCCTCTTCACCTGTTTTCGGGTTCTTCGTCGGTCCTACCTTAACACGACACCCAGCATGGGGGCATACAGACTGAAAAGCTTCAACGCCAAACGTTCCGTCCTCATTCCGAAATTTACGGAGATAAACGACGCCAATCGTCTGGTTAGGAGACGTGTTCCAAGCGTCGGTTACGTCGTCAAGTACGACAAACTGACGCGGCGTTTCGTCGAGCGCGTCCAAAGTTGAAAGCGGGTATTCTTTACCGGATAATCCCTCCTGTTGCAAGGGATAGAGAGCCATTCGCGCTCCGCCGTATATGGGAGTCGCCAAAGCGACGGCGCCCATCCCCATGCCCAACGCTGATAAACAGAAACTGCGACGCGAATTCGAATCCGAGTCCTGAGGCGCTCTCGAATTATCGCCGCGCGCCCCCGAACAACAACGATGGCAATGTTGGGCTTCTTTGGAGGAATCGGTCATTTGACAAGGCTCCTAATTCAGGTTTGCTGTTAAAGGAACGTCGCGTTGCCGCTCGCTGCAGAAATGCGACCGATCAATTCTCCGGATATTGAAAAGGCAGATCAAAAGGGACGTCCTTCAAATACGGAGAGCCGTCCCATAATGTTACTCACGAGCGCCTAAAAAGCAAGCAAAGAAACGGTAAAAGAGATAAAAAGGACGTCGCGCGCAAAAAGAGAGAATTTCGAATTCCAAAACCAGAAGAAAACGAAGTCAAGAAATAAAAAAATGAGCGATATTGGACTCGAACCAATGACCTCCAGCTTGTCGAGCTGGCGTTCTAA
>CAMZHY010000116.1 GCA_947307005.1 uncultured Planctomycetaceae bacterium | reverse complement strand
AATAATCTTAATCCCTCGTTCCATATCGTGCGCGAGAATATTGAAAATACAATATGGTTGACCGCTTTTCAGACGTTCAGTATGATATTCAATAAGTTGTTCCATTTTTTTGTCTGGTGTGCCCTCTTTAAAAAAGAAACCACCACCTCCGCTTAAATCTGTATATGGATTGCTGTCTAGATAATCCCACAAATCGTCTAAATCATCAAGGTTCATTTAATAATTCCTTGTAAATATCTACAAAATTGTCTTCTAAATATATTCTCGATATTTTACGGTATATCTCGTTTTGCGGTTCCTCAAATAGCTTTGAAAATACTTCACCGATAAATTCATCTGGAGAAGATTTTGAATATTCGCTGAGAACCAACTCGCCCTTCTTAAGCATCAATTTACCGATCTGTTCTGCATAATCAAGTCGCGCTTGAAAGAATCAGGCTGTTGCTTGAAATACTCAGGAAAAGACAGATTCGAATCGACCTGACGATACGCGGGTTTCCCCGTTTCTCTCTCATAATCTTTCTGCGCCTGATAATAGTATTTCAGGCGGGTCGAAGGAGATAAATCTTCAAAATGACGTTTCCAGCCGTTCTTCTTCGCTTTCTGATCGTAGGCGTCTTTTGCGAGCTGATCGAAATCGGCGTTCGCCGCCGGGCGGTCGTTCTCGACGTCGACGACGTTTCCCTCGTCGTCCTTCAGCTCGACGTAGGGAACGAGCGTACATCGGCAGTTTGGGTGAATCGGAGGACGACGCGCCGACGCCATGTCTTCGCCGCGCCAGATTCGACCGTCGTAGGACGCGCAGTGCGGACACGTCTTGCCGTCCAGAGTTCCGACGAACTTGATTCCGTCAATGACGTCTGAATTCGCCTTGATCGTTTCGACGCGGGCGTTATTGCAAACGCCGTTGATCACAGTCCGCGCCAGTCTGACCGCGCCGACGCGGGTTGTCGCCAGAATCCCGTCGTTGTAGTCGTTCTCTTTCGTTCCCCGTATCTGTTTGGCAATATCAGAAACGGTCAACTGTTCGACCGTCGCTTTCTGAACGGCGCGAGAGATTCGTTCAAGATCGTCTCTCTGCCAGCCGCTGAACCATTCTCCAATCGTCGCCCCGTCAATTCCCTGTCCGTCGATGATCGCCTTGAGCTGATCTTCGTTCAGAGTCTTACAGAATCGCTTTTCTCGTTCTTTTCGAGCCGCTTCCCCGAGCGCGGCGTTGGCGGCGTATTTCATCGCGATTCGCGTCGCGAAGGCTTGGCTTTCCTTGCGCTTTGAGCAACTGCGTTGCGAAGATAAGGTAAAGCGCAAAGACCTTGATAAAAAATTGTTTTGGCTTAATATTGTAAAGTCGCGACGGCGGTTATTCGACGTGTTTTTACCATTTAAATCTCCTTCGCAACGGTTCTAAACTGAAGCTAAGAAATGGGTTTTGTTGGTGTAGATCGCGTTGACGTCCGACGTTATTTTTGCGCCCGTGGAATTTGGCCTCAGGCAGGTTAGACGTTTTCTTTTAAGATAGGTATAAAATGGCGAGTCCGCTTATTATCAGCGTTTCAGGTCTCCGTGGTGAAATTGGCGCTACATTAACTCCAGACGTTGCAATTCGCTACGCTCTGACTTATTCACAGTCGGTTGAGTCTAACGCGCCGTTTGTCGTCGCTTACGACGGTCGTCGTTCTGGTTCGATGTTTGCCGACGTCATTTGCGCAACGTTGAACGCTGTTGGACGCGACGTTCTCTACGCGGGCGTCGCCGCGACTCCTACCGTCGGCGTGCTTGTGAAATCGTTGAAAGCTTCGGGCGGAATCCAAATATCTGCGAGTCACAACCCTAGACAGTTTAACGGACTAAAGCTGTTTTCCTCCGAAGGGCGCGTTATCCCTAAATCAGAAGGCGAGAAGGTTCTCAACGCTTACCGTAACGCCGAAGCTGATTCCAACTGGAACCCCGGCTGGGTCGACGTCGAATCTCTTGGCGAGCGCAAGTTGATTGAAGACTCTACATTCGCCCATATGGAAGCCGTGCTTAAAACTATCGACGTCGAACTCGTTCGTTCGAAGAAGTTTCGCGTTCTTCTTGATTCGAATAACGCTTCTGGAAGCGTCTTAGGCAGAAGGTTGTTGGAGAATCTTGGTTGCGAGGTCGTAATTTGCGGCGGAACGCCAAACGGCGATTTTCTCCATACGCCCGAACCGACGATCGATAATCTCCAAAGCGTTTTGCAAAAAGTCGTTGAAGCTGGCGCCGTCGTCGGTTTCTGTCAAGACCCAGACGCAGACCGTCTAGCGCTAGTCGATGAAACAGGACGCTATATCGGCGAGGAATACACAACTGCGATATGCTGCAAAAATCGTCTCCAGAAAGCTAAAGCGAACGGCGAAAGCGCGCCGTTCAATTTGGTGATAAACTGCGCGTCAAGTCGAATGTCGATCGATATAGCGGAGGAATTCGGCGGTTCATGCTTCCGTTCTCCCGTTGGCGAAGCGAACGTCGTGGATCTCATGAAAGCGAAGAACGCCGTATTTGGCGGCGAGGGGAACGGCGGGCCCATCGATCCCGCCGTCGGTTATGTTCGCGATTCCTTCGTCGGCATGGCGCAGACGCTTGAAATGATGGCTCGTAATGGACAATCCCTTTCAAAGATAGCGAACGATATTCAGGGATATTCGATAGTCAAGCGTAAGGTCGCGCTCCCTCAAGGCGGTTTCCAGAAAGTCGTCGCCACTCTTTCCGAGGCGTTTGCCAACGAAAAGCAAAACCTTGACGACGGACTTCGTATCGACTGGGACGACGCGTGGGTTTTAGCGCGTCCAAGCAATACGGAACCGATTGCTCGCGTCATTGCGGAAGCGCCGACGGAAGAACGCGCCAACGCGCTTTGCGACAAAGTCGTAGAGCTTATGAAAATAGTCGATTGAAAGGGAAAACGCCGTTTTTTGAAAACGACGCGACTGTAACGCTATGTGAATTGGTCTTGCGCTAATTAGGGCGTTCAGCGTTTTACGGCATGGGCGTCTTTTTTCGTTGTTCGGGGACGTTATGAAGATTTTAATTGGAAGCGATCATCATGGAATCGAAACGCGATTGAACCTTGGACGAATAATTGCGTCGCAGGGGCATGAAGTCGTCGACGTAGGACCGACTCCTGACAACGCGGCTCCCGTCGATTATCCTGAAATCGCGGCTACCGTCGCTCGCGCCGTTTCCGAGAAACGCGCCGATCGCGGCGTTTTGATCTGTGGAACGGGTATTGGCATGAGTATCGTCGCGAACAAATTTGTTGGAGTTCGCGCCGCGCCTGTCGCCGATGTTTCTTCCGTTGAACTAAGTCGTAAACACAATGATTTAAACGTATTGTGTCTTTCTGCGGAAATGTTGACGGAGGGGATGATTGGCGAGGTTGTGCAAACTTGGCTAAAATCTGATTTCTCAGGAATTGCCCGACATGTTCGCCGACTTGAACGCGTTTCTCAGATAGAGCAAGATCAGATTAAAAAAAATCGGACTTCCTAGATTTCCTAAAATGAGCTATAAAGACGGGGGAAATTGACATTCGCGTTCCCTTAGTGTTGCAAGGAGGCGTTATTATGGCTCAGAGAAGGTTATATCGCTCGCAAGAGACGGCGCAGCGGCGGATTGCTCGAACGATTGTTTCTTCCATTCTCCGCGATAATGGAAGAAATAGGAGTGGGAAGGGGAGTCACGGTTTTCTAGTAAGCGTCGCTTCGATCCTTGTGGTGGCGCTTGCCTGTCTGTGGACTCAAATCGCACCTAAATCGGATACTTCCCAGCAGTCCAACGTCGCTGCGTCTACCGCCGACGAACTAGGAACGCCCATTTCTGTCGACGGTATTCCCGTTCGCGAGGACCTGCCTGGTAGCGAGGGGGCGATTGTGGAACGATGCGTTGACGGCGATACGCTCATCGTCAACACGACGTCTGGGCGAGAACGCGATAGACTCATTGGTGCAAGCACTCCCGACACCGTGAAAGCCAATACTCCTGTCGAGCCGTTTGGTCCGGAAGCTTCCGCCTACACCAAAAAGCGCGTCGAGGAAGCCAATAATGTCGCGTATTTGGTTTCCGACGGTCAGAAATACGACAAGTATGACCGTCGACTTGCCGTCGTCTACCTTGGGAACGACTCAGTTTCGTTGAACGAAGATCTCGTACGACAAGGTCTTGCTCGGGCGACGTTGCAGTATGATTTTTCGCGTGAGATGAAGGACAGACTGGCGGAAGCGCGCTCGCGAGCTCAAGAAGAACGGAGAGGAATTTACAGTTTGTCTGAATGAACTCCCAACCTAGAGACTCGACGCGAGTCAAAGTGTTTCCCGCAGTTGCTAAGGACTCGAACTACCTCGGTGAATCGAGTCCTTTCTTCTTTGTTTCTTTTGAAAAATCTGAAGCCGACGTATCTTGGTTTTCTGCATTTCTATGAGTTGAACGTCGTTTTCTCATTTGTCCCTCTTTAGACTTGCGGTCGCCGTCTCCTCTGTTGAACGCTTTTAACTCAATAGTTGGGCGTTTTCGTGGTCTAAAACGACTGCTTCTAATCAAGTGAAGAAGTTCTTTAGGGCGGTCAACGCGTAACGGATTGACGAAAAATAGGCCAAACGCGTTTTCCATCTAAATAAAGGCGTTATATTCGGTGTTGTTAGCAACTTATGTCGATTCAAGGATGTGTTTTATCGGATTCCGGTATAAAAAAGGAAGCGCGGCAACTCTTGGGAGAACGCCGCGCTTAACACGCATTGAGAAGAAAGGGACCGTTGAGTTGAGACTCGTCTGAAAGGGTGGACTAAGGAGCGACGTAACGATAGTAATATCTATCGTTAGGCGCGCAATCGCCGTCTGTTGTAAAACCAGACCACTCGCCGAGAACGTCGATTCCATCCGCCCATTTAAACCGGAAGGCGAACTTTTTTCGGTTAAGATGAAGAGCGGCGATGGGAACTTTCATTTCTAGTTCAGAACCGACGAGTTGGCAATCGACGGGAACCGCTTTGAAAGAGGCGTCAATAGAGGTTTGTCCTTCTTTATTAGCGGTTGCAAACAACTCGAAACGTTTTTCGTCGGGGTTAGCTTGGACAATATAGTTGTTGCCGTTGGCGCCCGTTTGGGGGGTTTCATCCGTGTCGAGAAGAAGCGTTATCCAATTTTGCGAGGAAAAGTCGCCTTGGACGTCGTTTTTAGTTTTAACATAAAAATAGAGGTTGTCTTTGTCGAAAGAAACCCGCGCTTCTATGAAGTCGTTGCGTCCCGTGGCGTTGACGTATCGTTGATCCGCGCCCCAACCTCTGCAGTCTCGATGAACGGGATCGTCGATTGAATCGTAAAACCTCGGTTTGACTTTTTGCCAATCGGTGAAGCTTCCATCGATCGCAATGGCGGCGGACTTTGTCGTTTCCGGTTGGGAAACGCCTTTGAAACGACGAATATTGGAGATGAGCTGATAGTAATAATTATCGCCGTGTCCGCCTTTCATTGGTTCGCAGTCGCGACTAAATTCTTCGTTAAATTGATCGACGAAGGAGACGGGAGTCGCGGCGTAAAAGGGCGCGTTAATGTCGAAACGACCGGCGATCCACTCGTTCCAACCAGTGACAAAAATTATTTCAGGGTCGACGTTTAACGCTCGCTCCCATTGTTCCTGGAAGTTTTTGCCAGAGTAGTCGCAATCTTCGGGCGCAGGTTCTTTGCCGTTATGGAAACTACGACCGTACGCTTTAGGATTACTTAGAACCGAAAGTTTACCATCGACCGCATTTTGAGCGACCCCAACGCCCATTTCTTCGATTTCGCCTTTGTCGTTGCGAAATTCATGTTGTGGATAGGCTTCAAGCCAACTCCATTGATTAGGTTTCGTCGGTCCAATAAAGTAATCGGGTTGCGACGGACGGAAAGTGAAGAAATTGAGGATATTCTCAAGCTCTTCGTCGTATAATCCGACTCCCATCAAAAAGACGCTGTTAATAGGCTTGCCGTTGTTAGTTGCGCTCAACCAACGAACCCCTTGGGTGGGAAGAACGGAATTGGCGGCTTGTTCGTATTCGCCGTCGGCAGGTTTGGACCACCAACCGACGTCGGTTCCTCCCGCTTTAGACAACTCAACAGTATATGTCCCGGCGGCGAGAGGCTTCTTAAACGCGAACGTATAAACAAGATTGTCGCGAATTGCAACGTTTCGATGAGACTCGACAACTTTACCCGATTGATCGCGCAACCGGAAATTGACGGAACAGCCTTCCGCATTCCATGTAGGCGAACTAAGTTGGACGTTTCTGAAGGGCGCGTTAACGGAAAAGGTTTGAGAAAGAATGGATTTGCCTTCAATTTTAATGGGAACGCAACCGTTGGTATTTAGAGGCTGGGTTTGATCGAGATAGTCGGGATCGGCGAGAATCAGAGGTTTGCCCTTCCATTCGAACCATACGTCGGAATAAAAACCCTGAGAATAGACCTCTCGCCAGAGTTCTCGGACGACTTTGTTGGGAGCCCAAAAAGGACAGAGAAAGGCGACTTTCGGAACCTTATTGCCCGCTTTCTGCATTTCAGAGAAAACTTTAAACAAGGGACGGTAAGACTCGGGATAGGTTAGTTGATTCGTCACGTCGAAGCAGATAACGTCGACGCCCGCGTCGCCAAGCATCTGAGCGTGTTTACGCAAAACGGACTCGTCTTCTCCGACATAATATCCAAAAATCGACTCGCCCCAGTGATGTGGATCATACATTTTTCCCCAGTACGGCGAATTAGGATCGTCTTTAGCCTCCGGATGCTCCTTGATGATTTCCGAGATGTTGTAAGGACCTGCTTCGCCATGACGACCGAGCCAAAGAAAGTAAAAACAAGCGACAAATTTGTTTGGACGCGTCGCGCCAACTTCTTCATATGTAGGAAGCGAACGGCCTAGATCGTCCGTCGCGACCCATTGATCGCTTTGAACCGGGTTCCAACTGGCGCCGATTTTCGTCTTGGATGAGGCGTCAGCGCCTAGTGTTGGAAAAATAAAAATCGCGCGCGACAAGGTTGCGATTAAAAAAACAAGAATGAGATTGCATGGGGTTTTGAAGCGAGAAGGAAAACAACGGATCATGAATTAGAGTCTCCACATGTGTGCTCGACGCCGCTAGAGCGTCGTTGAAACGCGTTTGAGAGCATTATATAATGGCGAGAGGTCCAAAAGAAGACGGCCAATTGTTTATTCCGATCATTGTGCGCAAAACGAGGTTTCCGATGAAGTCGAAAAGATATGTCTTTAAGAATTTGTTTTTGGGACGATTTGTCGCTCTCGTTCTAATTTCGACCTTTTTCTCCGCGATTGATTTTGCAATCGCTCATTCGGCCCGAGGAGAAGACGTTGTTGGAACTGCTTCTGTCGAATATGGGCAGGTTGACGGAGTCTTTTATTACGAGGGGGACGTTCTTAATAACGCAGACGATTACCAGAAAACTCAATGTTGTCTCCAGATAATCTACCCTAAAAACGCGATTGAGCCATTCGCAACTCTCATTTGGTTTCATGGCGGCGGTTTGACGAGCGGTCAGAAGCACATTCCTTCTGCGTTTAAGCGCCTCCAGGCGTTTAAGGAAGGAAAACTGGCGATTGTCGCCGTCGGATATCGCCTTTCGCCTAAGGTTCCTTTCCCTGTCTTTATTGAGGACGCGGCTGCGTCAACGGCTTGGGTTCTGCGCCATATCGCCGAGTACGGCGGCGCTCCCGACAAAGTCTTTGTCTCAGGAGGAAGCGCGGGAGGTTATCTTACCGCAATGATTGGAACGTATCCTAAATGGCTTAACGCGTTTGGCGCGGACCGAAATCAACTTGCGGGTCTTATTCCCGTTAGCGGTCAGATGACAACTCATTTTCATGTCAAAGAACTCCTAAAATATCCAGGCGATCAGTATTGTCCGTTTATTGATGAAAACGCGCCCCTAGGAGGACTTTCCGCTGATTACCCTCCCGTTTTTTTTGTATTAGGCGACCGCAAAATCGAATGGAAGTGTCGCGTAGAAGAAAACGAACTGATGGCGGCGTCTTTAAGAGCGCTTGGCGCGCCGCTTGTCGATTTTTCTGAAAACGAAGGTTTTACCCACGGTATTTCCGGAATGGGCGACGATATCAAACCGGAGCTTCTGGACAAAATTGACAGTTTTATGCGTCGCGCCGTCGAGTTGAAGTCGCAAAAACCTTAAGACTGTGGATAACGTTGATTTACGAGTTCTTCTAAATCGATTGGAGACCACTGAACGCGACGTCTTTCTTATTGACGAAAGCGAGGTCGTGATTAAAATACGCGTTTACGTCGCGAGGTTTGCGGCGTATGTTTGGGCTTTTTTTGCGTAAGGCAATTGGGAATCTTTTAAGAGGGGATAGACGATGACTCAAGAATCGCCGACGTCTTCTAACAGACCGAAAACGATGTACGATAAAATATGGGAGAATCACCTCGTTTATCAGGAACCGGGCGACGATTCCGCAATTCTTTATATCGACCAATTGCTTTGTCATGAAGTGACAAGTCCTCAGGCTTTCGAAGGTTTACGCCTAGCTGGACGTCGCGTTCGCCATCCGGATCGCGTGATGGCGGTTCAGGACCATGACGTTCCTACGAAGGATCGCGATAAACCAATCGCCGACCCGATTGCGCGGAAACAAATTGAGACCCTTCGAGCTAACTGTAAGGATTTCGGTATCCGTCTCTATGATCTCAACGACGTGGAGCAGGGCGTTATCCATGTTGTCGCGCCCGAACAAGGACACGTTAAGCCAGGTATGACCCTAACGTGCGGCGACAGTCATACGGCGACTCACGGCGCTTTTGGGCTTATTGCAATGGGGACGGGCACGAGTGAAGTCGAGCACGTTTTAGCGACGCAGACGCTTCGTCAGAAAAAGATGAAGTCGATGCGTATAACGATCGACGGAGAACTTGGTTTAGGGGTGACGGCGAAGGACGTGATCCTTTATGTCATTGCCAAGATGACTACTGCGGGCGGCGCCGGTTACGCCGTAGAGTTTGCGGGTTCTGCTATTCGTTCACTCTCGATGGAAGGTCGTATGACCGTATGCAATATGGCGATCGAGATG
>CAMZHY010000115.1 GCA_947307005.1 uncultured Planctomycetaceae bacterium | reverse complement strand
ATGAAGCGTCTCAAAGTTGGACCGTCGCGTTCGTTGACAGCGTCGGCTTCAGACGCGCCCTTTTGGCGTCCGACGGGGGGTTAAACGTCGTCGCCGCGTCAAGGTTTCGCCGTAAAATAAAAAAAGGCGCCTAAAAGGCGTCTTCCGAAGACGAAAAAAGGACGCGCGCCGCAAGAGCGCGCGTCCTTTATGGGGAACGCTCCCAGGGAGGAAAGACGACGGTGGAGAAGAAAAAAAGGAGGGAGAGAACCGTCGGGGGAGCGTTCGACGCCGCGACCGCAAGATCGCGGCGCCAGGAGGACGGGAATCAGTCGGCGTACCAGTTGGAACCGGCGAAGTCGACCGCGTAAGAGTCGAGCGTTTCGTCGACTTTCACGTTATTCTCAAGGGTTTCCCAAGGATTGACGAGCACGCCGCCCGTAACGGAAACGACGCCGTTTCCAGCGGGACGCGCCAACGAATCGCTCGCGACCTTATCAGGCGCGGCGACCGCGGGAATCTGAATCGCGCCGGCGAGTTCGTTAAGCTCGCAGCCCGCTTTCTTCTGGAGATTCTCGCGATAGATCAACGCGGCGACGAGCGCGACGTCCATGCAGTTCTTCGCGTCGGCGAAGATCGGCTCCGCCTTCGCGATTTCCGCAAAGCGCTTGTTCATAGAATTCGCAAACTTCTCCGCGACCGCGTCGACCTTGGAACTCGCCTGGCGCTCGCCCTTCGAGTTGAAATATTCGCGCTCGGTCAGAACGTTGACGCTCGACTCGGAGACTTTCCAAACAAGGGAGTCCGAGTTGCGATAAAGCGTCTCATACTTCGGCTCCATCCAGAAGCGCTGTCCGTAAGCGTGGGAGGAGCTGGGACGAATCATGCTGAAGTAGCTCTTGAAATTCTTAACGGAGGTTTCGTCGAAGCCAAGAGAGACGCGCTTGAGACGGTAGTCGGCGGCGACGAGAACGTTCGCCATGCGCGTGTCGGACGGAACGCCGGTAACCGTGACGTCCATCGCGCCCATCGCGGCGACGTTCGCTTCAATATCCGTGGGATCGGCGAGAGACGCGATACGCGCCGCGGCCTCTTTGCTCGGGTCGATCGAGCAGGAGATCAGTTCGTGATTCTTGGCGGTCAGCGCGCGCATCGCGACGATCAGGTCTTCAAGCTGGAAGACCGGCTTGCCCGACTTCGCCCCGACGATGGAGCCGTCGACGGCGACCGTCCACGGCTCGGCGGCGCCGACGAGATAAATATCGTTCGCCTTCGGATCCGCGACGACGTAATCAATCGAGGTCAAGCCGCCGAGATAGCGAACCGCGTCGGGAATTTCGCGCTTGTCCGCCGCGCTTTCGCGGAGAAGAGCGTCGAGGCGCTTCAGGGAAATCTTGCGCGCGGAAGAAGCTTCGCTCAGGTCGCTCGGAATCGCTTCCAACTGGGCGACAATCTCGGAGACCGTCGCTTGGATCTCGCCCTGGGTCGCGCTGCGAAGGACGTTGTCCGCGTCGATCATCACGCCGCCGACACGGGACAGATACGCGCCGTACCCCAACCCGCGGGTCCACACGACGTCCGTGTTGTTGTTATTATTGTTGTTATTATTGTTGTTATTGTTATTGTTGTTATTGTTGTTATTTCGGTTATTGTTGTTATTATTATTGTTATTGTTATTATTGTTGTTATTTCGGTTATTCTGGCACATCGCCTGCGGCGTCAGGCATGAAAGAAGCCCCAGAAGAAGGAGCGCGCAGAGCGCCGTCCGAACGACGCGGAACGCCGAGTTCGATTTGTGATTCGCTTTCATTTTCAATCCTCTATCGTTTAAGATTCGCGTCAGGGCGCGACGATAACGCCTTTTGACCGCGCCGACGCGACGCCGCGTCAAGACTGGGGGCCTTCGCCCTTACCCAACGTACTCTATAAGATTAACCGCCGCCTTTCCCGTTATCAAGAGTTTTCCCGAAAAAAATCCCCTTTTTCAATAACTTTTTTCAGAAATATTCCCCCAACCGTTCTATCCCTATTATCCCTTGCGCGACTTGCGACGCGCCAAAACAAGGGCGGTTCTTTCGGACTTTTACGTCAATCGTCGCCGTCGAAAAAAATTGGCGGCAATCGCGCCAATCCTTTGACGGCGTCCCGTCGCGGCGCTACAATAGGGAACGAATCGCGCAGGGCGGATCTCCCCGTCGCGTTATGACGTCGGCGCGATTTCATTTCACCGAATATTCACAACGAGGATATCCTATGAAACGAATTCTTTTCGTTTTCGCCGTCTGCCTCGCGTTCTCGACGTTTGCCGACCAAACGCAAGCGGCGCGACCGTTCCCCGGCAACGACAACGATCGGCCCATGAACACGGTCGAGTCGGTTCGGCGCGCCATTAACGACATGATCTCGCAGTTCGGCGACGACTACGCCGACGGCGAAGAGTATCTCAAAGAACTCGACGCGCTCGAAAAGGAGCCGAATAAGGACGACGCGTGGAACCAGAAGTTCGCGCAGTTCCGCCGCAAGGCGCTCCTCGCGCTCCCCGAACTCGACGACCTTGAACTCGTCGTCGTCCGCAGCAATCGTCTCCCCGCCGTCGGCGACGACTTCATGACGATCGACAAGGTCTCGAAAGAAGGCTGGAACGTCGATCTCGGAATTCTCTCCGATCTTCGCGCCGAGCAGCCGACCTTCACGTCGATCTACCATCCGGAAAACGGACGCCCGATCCTCGAGCCGGAACTCAACTGGGACGGCGAGCGCATCATGTTCTCGAGCATCTCCGAGGACAACAAACGCTGGGCGATCTTTGAGATCAACGCCGACGGCTCCGGACTCAAGACGCTCTCCCCGACCGACCAGCCCGACGTCGACTTCTTCGACTCCTGCTATACGCCGGAGGGGAAAGTCGTCGCGTGCTCGAACGCGGGCAAGCAGGGTCTGCCGTGCATCAACGGCTCCGACCCGATGGCGGATATCTACCTGATCGATCCGGAAACGAAAAAGGTGCGTCAGCTCACCTTCGAGCAGGACTCCGACTGGCACCCGACGCCCCTTAAGAACGGCCGAATCATGTATCTGCGCTGGGAATACAGCGACATCATGCATTATTTCAGCCGCATCCTCTTCCACATGAACCCGGACGGCACGAACCAAGCGGAACTTTACGGCTCCGGCTCCTACTTCCCGACCGCGTTCAAGCACGCGCGCGAATTCCCCGACTCTTCGAAGATCGTCGGAATCGGCTCCGGACACCATGGGCGCGGCGACACGGGCCGTCTTCTCATCATCGACCCGACGATCGCGCGCAAGTATCCCTTCCGCTATCATCCGACCGGAGAAGAATATCCGCAGGGACTCGAATGGGGTCCCGAAGGATCGCAGCTCGACGTCCACCCGGAAATCTTCCCGGCGGAAAAGACGGGCTTCGTCGCGGAAATCCCGGGTTACGGCCGTCCGGTCGAGGGCAACGTGCTCGACATGCAGTCGACGGGCTTGAAGTACAACTTCGTCTTCCCGTATCCTCTCTGCGAGAACTACATTCTCGTCAACTGCGAAATCGACGGCGCGCCGGGAACCTACGGGCTGTACCTCGTCGACACGTTCGACAACATGACGCCGATCAGCGTAATTCCGGGCGAAGGATACTTCTTCCCGACGCCGCTCGTCGACCGCCCGCTTCCGCCGATCATTCCGAACCGCGTCGACGAAGAGTCCAAAGAGGCGACGGTCTTCATCACGGACGTTTACAACGGCTTCGGGACGGAGAACGTTCCGCGCGGCGAAATCGTCGGACTCAAGATTTTTGCGTATCACTTCGCGTATCTGCACACCGGCGGCCACGAGTCGGTCGGCGTCCAGAGCAGCTGGGACATTAAGCGCATCCTCGGCTACGTGCCGGTCGAAGAGGACGGCTCCGCGTTCTTCAAGATTCCGGCGAACACGCCCGTCGCGCTGCTCCCCGTCGATAAGAACGGCGCGGCGATTCAGCTCTTCCGCAGCTGGTTCGTCGGAATGCCGGGCGAAAACGTCAGCTGCAACGGCTGCCACGAATCGCAGCTCGACGCGACGCAGTCCGTCTTGACGCAGGCGTCGCGCCGCGAGCCGAGCGAGATTCAAGACTACCTCGGTCCGCCGCGCTCGATCACGTTTGAACTCGACCTGTACCACCGCGTCGTCAAGAAGTTCTGCATCAAGTGCCACGACGGCTCCAAGCCGGACCGTCCCTCCTTCGCCGACGCGCAGTCCGCGTACAACAACATTCACCCGTTCGTTCGCCGCCCCGGTCCGGAAACGGATATGGACGTGCTGCCCCCGTATGAATACCACGCGTCCACGAGCGAGCTGATTCAGATGCTCGAAAAGGGTCATCACGGGGTCAAAATCGACGACGAGGCGTACCGTCTGATCGTCAACTGGATCGACTTCAACGCGCCATGGCGCGGCAAGTGGGGCAACGAGCCGGAGGCGAAGCGGCGACTTGAACTCTCCGAACTCTACGCCGATTCCGCCGCCGTCGACGTCGAAAACGAATACGACCGTCTCCTTATGGCGATGCGCGACAAGCCCGCGCCGGAATTCGTCGAGCCGGGTCCCAAGGTCGAGCGCAAAGACGACCTCGGCGACTCGTGGGCGTTCGACGAAGCGAAGGCGAAAGAGCTTCAAAAACAGGCGCTTTCGGGCGGCGCGGAGACCAAGAAGGTCGAACTCGCGCCCGGAGTCGAGGTTGAGTTCGTCCGAATCCCGGCGGGACAGTTCGTCATGGGTTCTCTCGACGGGTGCATGGACGAATATCCGCGCAGCGTCGTGACGATCTCCAAACCCTTCTGGATGAGCAAGACGGAAATTACGAACGAGCAGTACGCGGCGTACGACCCCGAGCACGACACGCGCTACATCGAAGAGCACGGAAAAGACCACATCGTCCCCGGCTACATCGCAAACCATCCGAAACAGCCGGTCGCGCGGGTGAGCTGGAACGAGGCGCAGAGCTTCGTCCAGTGGCTCCGCGACGAAAAGGGCGTCAAAGCGGCGCTCCCGACCGAAGCGCAGTGGGAATGGGCGGCGCGCGCGGGCTCGGCGCAGAAGTTCTACTTCGGACCTTTTGAGGCGGACTTCTCGAAATACGCGAACCTCGCCGACGCCGACCGTCGCCGACTCTACACGACGTGGGAAAGCGGCGCGACGATTCACATTCGCCGCAACTATCCGGAAGGCAGCGTCTTCCCGCTCCGCGACGACCGCTTCGCGGACCGTTGGTTCGTCGTCGACTTCGTCGCCCAGAACCTCCCGAACGCGTGGGGGCTTTACGACATGATCGGCAACGTCTCCGAATGGACCCGCGACGATTATCGTCCGTACCCCTATAGCGTCTCCGACGGTCGCGACGACCTCGACGCGAAAGCGCGCAAGACCGCCCGCGGCGGCTCCTGGTTCGACCGTCCTAAGATCGCCGGAAGCTCCTTCCGCCAGGCGTACCTGCCGTGGCAGAAGGTCCACAACGTCGGAATCCGTCTTATTATTGAAGACTGACGACGTCGGACGTTCTTGATTCGCAGTCGTCATATACGGCGGAGCGGATTTGAAACAGACCGCGCAAGCTTGTCGGTTTGCGCGGTCTGACGTTTGTAATGACGCCAGACAACCGAATTCTTCGGTTTCCATCGAAATCCCGAATTCATATTATCGACGATTTGCCATCCGTCTCATAAGCGTCGTAAATAGTTAGGAACGTCGGCATGAGCAACTGGAAAGTTTACTTGGACACATCCGTCGTCAGCTATCTTGATCAGCAGGACGCTCCGGAGAAAATGGAGGAAACGCGTCGTTTTTGGAAATTGCTCCAAAAAGGAGAATATGACGTCTATATCTCGGACGTCGTTATTCGTGAAATCAACAACAACACCCCAAAAAAACTTGACGTCTTGTTGAAATATCTTGACGCCATCGACTATACGGTCGTAGAAATATCAGAAAACACAATCAAACTCGCTGAAAAATTCATCGATTTTGGAATTTTAAAACAAAAAAGCTTTGACGATTGTCAACACATTGCCGCCGCAATTCTTGCAAATTGCGACCTCATTGTTTCATGGAACTTCAAGCATATCGTCAATGTGAAAACTATACGCGGCGTAAAAGCAATTTCAACGCTTGAAGGCTACAAAGATTTGTTAATCTATCCGCCGTCTATCCTGCTGGAATGGGAGGAGAATACAAATGAACATCCCGTCTGATTGGACGTCGTTTTCCGTAGAGGATATCCGAAAAATAAGAGAGGCTAACTCGTTGCGTCATATTAAAATGACGCCCGCCGAAATCGTCGCCGACACGAAAGCGGGCGCGGCGGAGCTGCTCAAGATCATTATGAATCGAACGACGCGGAAAAACGTAGTCCTTATTTCGTCCGATCGTTCAGAGCCTGAGTAGTTCGCCGTCGTCGTCTTTTGACGGAGAATGGATCGCGCTCCTGCGGCGTTTTCCTTTAACGTCCCGCAAAAGGAAGAATATTTATGGACATGCGTCGTCTATTTGACGTTCTTTTCTTTCGCGCCTCTCTGCGCGGTCGGGTTTGTTTTGTTTTTTCCGTTTAGGACGAAACGTTCGCAACATAAAGGAAGGCGCGGATTGCGGAATCCGCGCTTTTCTTTTTATTTCGCGGTTCAAGAGCGCGTGAAAAGCTTGCCTTCACACGCGGAATCGGGCATAATGATAGACGAAGACGCGCGGCGGATTGGAGGTCGTTTTCATCCTGAGCGCGCGCGATAAACAGACGGAAACAAGATTTATGAACATTGAAATCGAATATCAGGGGCGTCGACAGAGCGTCTCGATGGAAGAACTGTTTCAACTCGCCGCCAGCGGCGCGCTCCAGCCGTCGTCGAGACTTTGGATCGACGGCAAAGAAACGAACTGCGGCAACGTCAAAGGGATCGTTTTCGGCGCTCCTCAGACGTCGACCGTCCCCGTTCCAAACGCCGGCGTCGCGACCTACTCTTCGACCGGACCGCAGCAGAACCGCCGCGTCTCCACCCCGTTCCTCGATTATTTGATCGCCGGCGGCTCCACGCCTTACGTCATGTGCTATCTCAACGCGGGTCAGGCGACGGTCAGCCCCTCGGGGGGCCGCGTCTGGATGAAAGGAATGATCGAGACGCAAACGAACGCGACCGGCGGGTTTCTGAAGTCGCTCGGACGCATGGTCGCGGGCGAGACGTTCTTTCTGTCGCGCTACGTCGCGTCGGGTCCCGCAGAGATCGCGTTTGCGACAAAGATGCCCGGCATGATCGTTCCGCGCGTTCTAGCCGCGGGCGAATCGGTGATATGCCAGCGCGGCGCGTTTCTCGCGTCCTCTCCGGGCGTGGAGCTGTCGATCTTCTGGCAGAAGAAAATCGGCGCAGGACTCTTTGGCGGCGACGGATTCATCATGCAGCGCGCGACGGGACCGGGGGTCGTTTTCCTCGAACTCGACGGCGCGGCGTTCGAATACGATCTCGCGGCGGGCGAGCAGGTAATCTGCGACACGGGCGCGGTCGCGTGGATGGATCCTTCTTGTTCGCTCGATATCCAGATGGTCAAAGGCGTTAAAAACATTCTCTTCGGCGGCGAGGGACTTTTCAACACGATCGTAACCGGTCCCGGCAAAGTCACGCTGCAGTCGATGAGCCTCTTCGGCACGGCGAGCAAGCTCGCGCCGCTTATTTACCGACTTATTCCGCACGACTCCAACGGTCCCCGTTGATTGGTCGCGCGTTCGTTCCCAACTTGCAAATCACCTAATAACGCTAAGGATTAAACCCTATGAAAACGTTCCGAAACTGCGGACTTCTCTCCCTCGCGCTCGTCTGCGCGTTCGCGTTCGTCTCGACCGCTTCGGCTCAGGACGCCAAAGAGCAGCCGCTCCCGAAATTCAAACAGGACGCGCTCTCCCTCTGGCTGAGCCCTTCTAACCAGATCAACAACATCGGCTATGGCGAATACCGTTCTGAAAAAGAGCGTATGAACGAGGTCGCCGACGTCGTCGAGCCGATCCTCAAGAAGCAGGGAATCAAGGTCTACCGCAACGACCCGGAAAAGAGCATCAAAGAATACACGGAAGAAGCGAACAAGCTCGGCGTCGACCTCTATTTCGCGATTCACAGTAACGCGTTCAGGGGCGAGTCGAGAGGAACCGAAGTCTGGTGCCACCGCAAGGGCGGCGAAGGCGAACGGTTCGCGAATCGGATCCTCGACGAACTCACGAAAATTTACAAAGGCCCCAATCGCGGAGTCAAAGAGGGCTACAACCGTTTCGGCGACAGACCGATGTGGGAGCCCTACGCGCCCAAAGCGGCGTCGTGCCTCGTTGAAATCGCGTTCCACGACAACAAAGAAGACGCGACGTGGATTATGGACAATATCGAGCCGATCGGACAGGCGCTCGCTCGCGCCGTCCTCGTTCATCTCGCCGCCGAACATCCGGACGCCGTCGAGAAGTAATAAAGGAGACAGATGATGAAATTCCAAAAACTATTCGTCGTTCTTTCTTGCGTCGCCTCGCTGGCGTTGGCGTCCGTCGTCGCCGCGCAAGACGCGCCCAAGAAGGAAAAGGGACCCCTTCCGAAATTCAAGCAGGATTCGGTCTCGATCTGGCTGAGCCCGTCGAACCAGATTCACAACATCGGCTTCGGCGATTATCGCTCTGAAAAAGAGCGTATGAACGAAGTCGCCGACGTCGTCGAGCCGATCCTCAAGAAGCAGGGCGTCAAAGTCTACCGCAACGACCCGGAGAAGAGCATCCGCGACTACACCGCCGAAGCGAACAAACTCGGCGTCGATCTCTATTTCGCGATTCACAGCAACGCGTTTAACGGCAAAGCCAGCGGCTCGGTCGCCTTCTGCCATCGCTACGGCGGCGAAGGCGAAAAGTACGCGCGCCGTCTGCATGAAGCGATTATGGAAATCTATCCCGGAAGCGACCGCGGCGTCAAGGAGTCCTACAAACTCTACGACGGCAAGCCGATGTGGGAAACGAGCGCCTCGAACATGCCCGCGTGCCTGATCGAAATCGCGTTCCACGACAACGAAGAAGATTCCAAGTGGATTCTCGCCAATATCCAGCCGATCGGCGAAGCGCTCGCCCGCGCGACCCT
>CAMZHY010000114.1 GCA_947307005.1 uncultured Planctomycetaceae bacterium | reverse complement strand
CGTCAAATGCTATCGTCTTGCCATTAACCGTCATTGAAACATTCCCACTCCACTTCGGAACGCGAATATACAATGGGAAGTTAACGCGTTCATTTTGATTAGGCAAAGAAACCGTAAGTCGAACATTATCGTCAAAGGGATAATTCGTCGTCTCAACAATAGAGACGTCAACCCCTTCGCCTGAACCGACTTTTGCTTTAACCTTTGACGCGCCGTAGAGAGTTGCTGCGAGACCGCCGTCAGGAGTCGCCGTCCAGAGATTTTCAATGTAATACGGCCAGCCATGGGTATGATTGTGCTGACAGCAACGACTGCTGAAGGGATTCATCGCCATGAAGGGACCGGCGTTGTCAATACCAGGGCTATGATTATTGGAATCAGAAATCGGTTGATTGGGACAGGTTATGTATCGCAACGCTTTGAAGTTTGGCATGACTGCGGCGGGCGCGGTGTTGAAAGCGACGTCTTCTGCATGGTCGACCCAAAAGAGATCGCCTGTTATGCGGAAAAGCATCATATCGCTTGTCATTTGTTCAAAGATTCCGCAGGTTTCAATTCCCTGACGAGGATCAATGTAGCCGACTCGTGAATTCTCATCGCCGCCCCACATGCCGCCTGGAACTTGTCCAAAACATGCGCGAATAAGCCAAAAGTTATTGTATGCGGCGAATTTATCGGCGTCGTTTTTGGACTCCATCCACCATATGGCAGGTTGACGGAAGCATTGCGCAATATTAACGTTATGCCAGTTTGGAAGAGTTGATTCCTGTTTCCAGTTTGCCGTATTGGCGTTAATTTTCTTCGCGACAGCCAGAAGCGTGTCGTTGCCAGTGATATTGTAAAGCCAGAGACAACTGTAGAGCAAATCGCCCGCTCGGCTGTTCTCCCAATAGGTTTTAAGAAACTTTTTTTCAGGATACAGCGCAATCCAGTCGAAATATCTAGACATGAACGTTATGACGCGCTCGTCGCCTGTATACTCGTAGTAAGACTGCATAAGAAAAAGAACGAGCATGTTCGGCCAGAGGTCGCAACCTTTTTCTTGATCCGGGTTTGCAGGTCCAAAATAACCGTCGTCGCGTTGGCTTTCGAAAATCGCGTCGATCCAGATCTGCGCCTCGGCGATCATGTCCTTATCCTCAAGAAGATAGGCAAGGTCTACATACCCGCGGAGCCAATATGGGAGTTCTTCCCAACCGTATTTACCACCCTCACGAAGCCAAGCGTTGTCTTTTTTCTCGAGCCACTTGCTCAGTTCGCCAAGTTTTCCCGAGAGACCGTCTCGTTGCAGTTCAAGATAACGACCAAGCCAGCCGTTTGCTTTGACGCTACCAAGGGGAAGTTTAAGGAAAGGCGACGGTTCAAGAGGTGCTCGGTTAGCGAGATAATGAGCGTTATTAGTTGAATCAAGGGGACGATCGACGCATGTTATTACGACGTCGGAACCATACGCGACAGTCGCTAAAGCAAGGATCGCACAAGTTATAGAGGCTATTCTTAAATCTTTCATTTTTTATCCGTAAACAGTAGGGGGTTAGGGCGAAAAAGTTATTAAAAAAGATAAAGGGGATTATTAGGGTTTGTTATTCTTGACTCGTTCTAAAAATCTTGAAAACGCTTCGGAATATTGTTTACCATTTTGATGACCTAGACCAGTTTCATGGAGAATCGTCTTATTTTTTGAAGGAATGACGTTATACGCGGCGTATACAGAACTGGGACTGCAAACTCCGTCAATGAAGCCTACGGTGACGTCGATTGACGCCTTGTTAATATTTCGCGCGAAATTGACTGCGTCGAGGTAACGGGACGCTTCAAGGACTTGGGGATCGCCGTGATAGAAATCAACGAGTTTGGGCCAACCTGAAGAACGTCCTTTTTCCAAACCGCCATGGTCGCAGAGAGCTGGAACAGACGAGAGAATAGCGCAAAAATGATCGTTTAACCCTCCTAGTATCAAGGCGGAAGCGCCGCCTTGGCTTGTTCCATAATAACCTATACGAGTTACGTCGACGTAATCTTGCTCGGCAAGCCAGTCTACAGCTCGATCAATTCCAAGATAAGCGGCGCGGAAGAAGTATTTATTCCGATCGGAGGCGTTAAAGTAACAATAGCGCATTCCAAGGTCATTGTTATACTGATCATACATTTCCTGACGTTTAGCGGAGTCGAGCGGAACCTCATAGGGAAAGACGTTCATGTTGAGCACAACAAAGCCTTGTTTTGCATACCTGATTTCCGGACCAACTCCAGGACCTGCTCCTGGAACGTTTACAAGCGCCGGATACGGCGCGTTTCCTTTCTTAGGAACGCATAAGTAACCGTAAACTCGACGATCGTTCACCGTCGCAAAACTAACAGAGAAGACGTCGACTTCTTCGTCGCTTAATTCCTCGATTTTCTTCTGTTGGAGATCAAGAGGCTGTTTTCGAATCTCTGCTTTACCGTTGGACCAGAATTCGTCGAAATCATCGGGTTTAGGAAGACCTGGTTCAATTTTTTCTGGATCGAAAGCGGCGCCCGCTAGCGCAGACTTACTCGTTGCGCCATCGGCGGATTTCGCAGTGGCTAAAATTTGGAGGAATCCAGGGAAGTCGATAGAAGCCTTAACGGTAACGGGATTGTCCTTACTAAGGTCGAATACGAGAGAATCGGCAACCTTGTCGCGTCCGTCGTTGGTAAAGGCGAGTGTGAGGGAACCGGATTGGACAAGCGAGTCTTTTCCAGAGACGCTGATCGAAATGGAAGCTTCCTCGCCGACGGAATAACATTGCGTTTCTTTGTCGAATTTGAAGGTTATCGACTCAATAGAATCCGTCTGAGCAAAGACGCTCTTTGTGAAAAGCAACGCTGTTACAACAGCGGCAACGAGGACGTAATTGGTAAATTTCTTTTGCATGAAAACCTCCTGTTACGGTGTTTGGAATTTGTTAACGGGCGTCCTAAAAGATAAAACGCTCAGTCGACGCGTTTCGCTCCGCTATCCGGATCGTATTTGAAGGAAACGGTTTGAACCGTTCCGTCTATATATTGCGCGCAGGAAGTAAAAACTCCGTTGGCAGCGTCGTCGTTTGCTATGACCTCACAAAGAAGAAACCAATCGTCGTTATTTGACTTTGATCGTCTGCAAACCTCCACAGATTCAGCCGCGCCGTTATTACCGGGTCTGACTAGATATTCCACTTCGTCTTCCGGTCGGACTAATACAAGTCCAGTTCCGTCGTTTTGAACGATTGTTTCGAAGATGAGACGATTTGTTTTATCTTTGTACGGAGTAACTACCCCAGGCAAATCGTGTCTTTCAAGGTCTTTATGAAGACTCCAAAACGTGTTTTTAGCAATATTTCCTTGGGAATCAAGCAGATAATGTCCAACTTGCGCCGCAGACCATCCGTCCCACGCAAGCATGACATGAAAGTGAGGGGGAAAATCTCTATGTCCGTTGGGAAAATTTGTCTCAAATCCATAGAGATTAATATGGTCGACAAAGTCTGGTTCAGAGGTATCTGTCCAACCGTATGCGCGGCAGACTTCGAGAATAGCTAAAAGGTAGTTAAGGTGCGCGCGAATTTCAACGTCGGGATAACGTCCTTCGCGATAGGGGCCGCAACGGCGGATCTCCCAGTTATGAAAGACGCCAAGCCGAACCGCGCCAATAGAGATTTCAGTGAAGGCGCCTGTCGGCGCGGTTCGACTAACGGGTTTTAGTTGAACGCCGTTATCAATTTTGTTGAAATTTTCCGAGCCGATCGCGCGTTCGATCTTAACGTCTTTCCATTCGATGAATATAACTGGAGCGGGAACGTCGGCTCCCGGAGCCTCGATTGTGAAATAGAAGCGATGCGCGTCAAGTCCTGTGAACGCTTCGCCTTGCATAAGTTTCCAGCCGTGAGAAATCGCGTCGTCTGAAAATACTACTTTGGGAACGTTGTCAACGTCGCCGAGTTCAGAGCGAATCAAACAAGCTCCGTATCGCGTAATATCCTCGCCATAGATCGAGATTTGACGAGGTAAAAAATGAACAAGAACAGAAAATAGAAATACTGCAAAAATGAAGCGCCGAGATCGCAAGAATGGCGACATTGGAAATCCTGAGCAATTGAAGAACAAAACAAAGAGGCGCAAAAGTGTCGAAAACTCTCGACAACCGATGCGAACTATCCTCAGCGATTCAAAAATGAATCGCTGAGGAATTCGAATTAGAGGGTAAACGATGGATGCTTACTGTTCCATACGTCCCTTGTAAATTTTAACTCGTTCAACGAGTTCCTTATCCTTGCTGTTATTCAAGATAACATCGATTCCTTTAGCCGCAAGTTCAGGATTCTCCTTACGGAGAACAGTATCGTGGACATGGTCTGCGATTGCCTTATGTGCAACCGCTACAACTTTTTCGTCGGAATCGGCGGCGCATTTGATTGCATACTCAAGAGACTTTGCAGTGCGATTAGCCGCCAATCTGGAAAGAACCAGAGCTTTTTCGTCGGAGCGTTTAGCCGCTGCATATGCTTTTTGGAGTTTTTCAAGCTTAGCGTCACGAGAAAGTTCGATTCCAATTTGATCGTCTGGAAGCGAAATCGTCCTGATGTACGCGCGTTGGAGCGCGATCCATTGGGAATTCGAGAGTTTGTTAGAGGCGAGCAATTCTTCCATCTTGTCAGCAAACTGCCCGTCCGCCCAAACGTTAAGAGCGCGAAGCCCGACGCCTCTTTCGTTTTCGTTTTGTGAATCGACAAGGCTCGCTATCGCATTTTTAGCAGCTTCGCCGCCAGTTCTAGCGACGAGCGAGAAAAGAAGGTCGTTATAATCGGCTGGAAGTTTGCCGACTAGGTTTAAAATTGGCTGAGCGTCTTTATTGCAGATTGAGGCGACCAGATTTTCGGCCGCGTCACGATCCTTACCGCGCGGAATCTTAACGATAGACGCCACGAAAGAGGGAACGTCTTCAGGAGTTGAAATCGCGCGAGCTTTTTGGAGTAACAGAAGACGGTCAGGGCAATCATTTGCAGTCGTCTTTGCAAAGATACGCGGACGGACGTCGACAGCGCGATTGGCCAGAATTGTCGCAAGATTGCTGAACTGCTGAGAGTCCGTCGCTTTGTCAAACGCCTCAATGAGAGCGTCGTCAAAGCCGTCGGCGACGACGAAAGAAGCAATGCGAATCGTTAAGTTAGGATTTTCGGAAAGTTTATCAACAAAGACGTCGACGTCGTCCGCCGTCGCGAGCTTTTCTAGCGCAAGGAATCCCGCCGCCTTGAGGTTGTCAGAATCGGAAGCAAGAGCCTTAAGCGCGTAAGGACGATATTTCTTGTTGTCGCGAGCTGTAAGCGACGCCAGCGTTTCCTCTTTCAACCAGTCGTCGAAGGAGTCGAAGTCTTCGAGCCATTTGTCAACTTCTTCGTCCGTCGCATGGGAAATTCTTAGAGGCGTCGCAGTTTCGACGGTTCCATAAGGGATGGGCGCGGTATTTCGACAAACGAGCGCAGCGGCGGCCGCAGGAATATCCGCGTGGTCTTGGAGCGCTTTCGCGGCTTCGTCGCCGGGGATTTTAGCAAGGCACGCGGCGGCCGCGTCGACGAGACGCCGACTTGGATTCGTAAGAAGAGCGGACGCCGTTGGGACGTCCTTGGCCGTTCCAATAACGCCTAGCTGTTCAAGAAGCCAAACCTTTGTTTCGTCGGAAACGTCGGCGTTCATCGCGTCGGCGATAAACTGACAAAGATTGTTAATGGAAGCTTCGTCGTCAGATTTCCAAGCTTCCTCCATTTTGGCGCGGAATTCGTCGCGCGCTTTGAACATTGGCGTTTCGGAGTGGGGGTTGACGAGTTCGCCGACGTAGACGCCGCCCTTACCGGTAACGACGTCGCGCTCAGCAGAGAAATCGCGAGAATCGAGTCTCGCTAAGAGGTCGCCAAAGTCGGCAGCCCAAATATCTGTCGCACAAAAAAATGCGACGATGAGCAATAAAAACGAATATTTTTTCATAGGAACAAACCTTTTTTGTTATATCGCTGGTCTTGAGAAAAGTGTAATTACGTTCAGACTTCAATTTGATAAGGGGCTCTTTGCGCCTTCGAAACCATCGCCGTCGCTTCACGATCGCCGACAAATTCCATTTTATCCTTGTCCCAAACAAGATCTCGTTGGAGTTTGTACGCAATGATGCACATATGACCGTAGTCTGAAACATTCGCGCCGTAGAAGACGTCTTGGAAGGGACGCGTTCGATGACGGACGCAGTACAAGAAATCATCGGCGATGTTGTCTGCGCCGCCGCTGTAACGACGGACGTCTACCGCATGACGCGCGTGAATATCTTTGGTTTTGCCAAAGATATACTTTCCTTCCGTTCCGACGATCGTGATATTGCTGCCGGAACCCGGACAATCGCCATGATAGAAGTTAACGCCGTTTTCCATTTCGATCTTAACGCCAGGGAAGGGGTTTTGTTCCGTATTAGGGGCAAAAATTCTCTTTGGCGCCACATGGTCCATGCCGCACGAGTAAAGCGCGCCGCCGAAATTATGACCGCCCCAGTCTCCAAGTCCGCCCGTTCCGAAAGCTGAGTTGTAACGCCATGTCATTGGATCAATTGCGCGGCGACTATATTCGAAATACGGCGCTTGACCGACCCAAGCGTCCCAATCAACTTCCGGCGGGCATGGTTCTGGATCATAGGTTCTCTCAGAGGGCGCGCCGCCGCAGTTTGCGTAGATTTCTTTAACTTCTCCGATTGCGCCCGACATAATGATCGGGGCCATGTATTGACCGTAGTCTTCCATAACGCGCTGAGAACCGCTGGAAACGACTCGATCATACTTGCGAGCGGCGGCGACGATTTGTCGACTTTCCATCAACGTAAAAGTTAAAGGTTTTTCGCAGTATACGTCTTTGCCTTTTTTACAAGCGTCGATCGTCATGCGCGTGTGCCAGTGGTCAGGAGCGGCGATGGAGACAACGTCGAGTTCTGGCATTTCGTACATTTCTTGATAGTACTGAAAACCCTTAACGGGATGACCGTCCATCTCCTTCGGAATGCGGCGGACGTCAATATCGCAACATGCGACAAAACGAGCGCCTGGACGAGAGCCTACGTTGCTGCGACGAGTTCCCCATCCAATCAGACCAACGTTAATCGTCTCGCTGGGAGGGAAGAACCCGTCCTTTCCTAGAACTCGACCTGAGACGAGCATTGGAAGCGAACACAGAGCGGCGGACGCTTCCAGAAAAGTACGACGAGAAATCTTTTTAGCTTTCATAAAGCGAATCCTATTTGTCAAAGGAAAAAACAAAGCATGCAAGGCTATTGCCTTGAAAACGCTTGAGTTAATGTCGTTCGCATAACAACGACGCGACAACTTCATAAGGAAGGCGTTGCAATAGTCGCGAGAATGAATGGAACGCGTAATTTCAGTTTGCGAACAACTAGAACTGAATACGACTCCAGCTTCCAATTCTACGTTTGAGAAATCACGGGTCAACAACGACGAGAAAGAATGAGAAAAGACTCATGTCATTCCGTCAAAATTTTTACGACAGTAGGAACGTCTGTTGAAAGTTTGTTCTTCTTAGAAGAGATCAATATGAAGTTTTCGGTAACGACGGGCGAATATTCTTCCCCTTCAAGAACCCTAGGGTTTGAAACGTCTCTAGGGAAAAATTGAAAGAACGGACGACCGGAACGTTGCGAACCATTCCCGTCAACCAGCTTAAAGGACTGGTCTCCTTGAAGCGGCGCGATGGTCAACGTCCATAAGGTCGAGCCGTCTTCATTTTTTTCGCTGGAAAGCGTCTGTTCCCAACCGGATTTTTGGTCTGCAAGAGCGTTGCGCCAAGCGGGATCGCCGTAATGAACGACTACGTCTCGATCATATTCCATTCCAGTCCTGTCTTGGGCGGACATACGCTCCGCCTCGGGCGCGGCTTCGTCGTCCTTAAGCACGTTGAGAAGCGCCTGATTGTTGGCGAAAAAAGCTTCGGCGACAGTGAAACGCCCTGGTTGCTCAATGTAATAATCCTGAACTCCCCAGCCCATATAGCCAAACCACGTCGGAACAACGTAACCGACTAACGCATCTACATTCGCATTGCGGATCATTGAAAGAGCCAGGCAGTCGGGTTTGTCGATATGACCAAGAAGACAATTACCGCTGGCGAGATATACTTTCGAACCTTGAGCTTCAATGACAAAAGGCGAACCGTTAGAAGGCACGCCGATCAGACGCCCGTCCTTTGCTACGAAAAAGCCGTTCTTATACGAATAGCCAATAGACCAATTGCGCTCCGAGGCGTGACCGGAAGTAACAAACAGTTGGGCGTTGCTTAATTCATCCGCTATCGCTTTCGTCGTGTCGTCGGGAGCGTCGTTTCGATCTACGGCTTCTTCACCTTCCTTTTTAACGACCCAATGGTTTTTTTTCCCTTCGTCAAACACTACGCCGCTTTTGAAATACTTGAGCGCGATCGAAGTGCCGCCAAGCGCGCGTTCGACGACCATGTCTTGGGTTTTTGTCAGGCGAAGCGCGTCGTTAGAATCAAAGCCACAAATAATTCCCCAAATCACGACGCCATAAGGATCGTCGTCAACGCGTAACGGGGTTTGACTTTACGGAGTTCGTCGACAACGGAATCGTCCCACGCAATAACGGAGACGTTGTATTCGTCGCTACGTCGTTCTTTAAGCGAGTCGACGACTTGCAACCAGTCGGAATCGTCGAGAACCGCCTCAGTGGCGACGATGGCGTATCCTAATTTGTCGTCGGCTTTAACGGCGTTGGGAAGAAAGAAGAGCAACGTTAGGCATGCGAGTCCAACAAGTTGGAGGAGGCGCTGTTCTAGAAATAAACGTTTCATTTTAGTTCCTTTACCTTACGGATGGAATGTAAATAGCCATTAATTTTTCAAAAACGAAGCAATCGCGCTACAAAAAGCATTAGTCGACGACGAGAATTTCGTAGATCGGTATCGACGGAATCGTAAAGGTTGCGACGCCGTCCTGCCAGTCGAAGTCAAGGGAGGATCCGGAAGGTTCAAGCCTTATCGAGGAAGGACGTTTTGAAAGATTAAGCGCCGCCTTCACGTTCAAAACCGGGTCAATGGCGTCGACGA
>CAMZHY010000113.1 GCA_947307005.1 uncultured Planctomycetaceae bacterium | reverse complement strand
CTTATAGCGTCGTCGACCGTCGGAGTCGGGGAGCGGCAGTTCGTAGACGGGCGTTCCGTCGCGGGTTCCGACGCTAACGTAAAGGTCGTAGACGCCGGGCTTGGTCGTCGGGGCGACGTGACCGACGCGGAAACGAACGGTTCGCTCGACCTTCGGCGCCTCGCCGGGCGCGCCGACCTCCAGTTCGCGGACGTCGAAGGACTCGTCGGTCAGCACGGAGACGATTCCCCCTTTCTCGTCTTTGATCGTGAGCGCGACGAATCCGCCGTCGTAGCACGGAGCGACGCCAAGATTCTGTAGCGTCCACTCGACGTCGAAGAACGCGTCGATCGCGACCGTTTTAGGATACGCGATCCGAGACGGCAGAAGACGGTATCCAAGTCGACGGTTGATCTTACGCGCGACGTCGGCGACGCGTTCCCATTCGTAATCGGGCCAGCAGTGGATCGACATGTACGAAGCGTGATACGCTTCGACCGATTCGAGGAGCTTGTCGTCGTTCCAAGCGCCGCGTTCGATCGAGCCTTGCAGGTGCTCGTGCTCGAGGATCACGGGCATGGTCGGCCAGAATTTCCGCGCCATATCGGCGTGGAACCACGCGCGGTCGCCCGGTTGAACGAGGATGCTGTCGTCGCGAAGGGAGACGCCCTTTTCAAAGGCGTAATCGGTTTCGGGGAAGTCGAAGCCCTGTTTCTCGGCGCCAGCGACGTCGTCGCTTATGCACAGTTGGACCCCGGGGAAATATTTCTTATGAAGGTCGATATGCGTCTTGACGACGGCGAGCGTGCGCTCGGGGGTCATGCGCGAGAAGGACTGTTCCTTAAAGACGCCGAGCGACGAATGACCTTCGCCCCACATGCCGTAGGTTCCGACGTCGATGAACGCGACGTTCGGATTGTTCGCGTAGCGTTTGCCCGCCGCCTCGAGAAAATGCGAAAGCTTCTCGAGGTAGATCGGATCGTCGAAGACGGGGTCGACGTTTGGCCCGTCGGGCGTAACGCCTTTGCCCCACTGATACCGCTCGCCTTTGGCGCCCGCGTCGAAAACCCATTTCGGCGTCGCGTACTCCATCCAGTTCTCCGACGTCGTGAAGCGGAACGCGACCTTCTTCCCCTTGTCGATCCAACGCTGCGCGGGCGTGTCGACGATCGCCCAGTTAAAAACGCCCTCCTCCGGCTCAAGATACGCCCAAGGGAGACGGAGATACACAGTCGAACACCCTTCAAACCAGTCGAGCGTATCCGACGGCTCTAAACGGCTGCCGTAGTTCTTCGGCACGTTGGAATAGAAATGACAGGTCCACCCCATCCCGGGATTGATCAGCGCGCGCCCGTCGTCCGTCAAATTAACGACGACCCGTTCCTCCGCGTCTTGCGCGACGGTTTGGGAAACGCTCGGGAACGAGGAAGCCGCAAGACAGCAGGCGACGATGAAACCCCAAAGGGGCAAACGAAAAAGTTTTGTCATCGGAAAACCCTCAAAAGAAGAACGCGTCGAAACGACGCGGAAAAACCGAACGCCGACGCGGCAAATATCACAAGGAACGCAAACTCGGGAAAAATTCATCGCTCGACGACGACTTCATACCAGATCGTCCGATATTTCGGACCGATCTCGAACGCGGCGACGCCGTCTTTCTCGACGACGGGAACGCCCTTCGCGCGGTCGCCCGATTGGTTGAGCGCGTAGACTTTCACGTCTTCGGCGCGAAGCCCGTCGAACGCGACCGTAGCGAGAATCCCTTCGCAACGCGTTGGCGCGCAGCCGTTTATCCCCCCGTACGCTCTCGCGCTCGTAATTGAATTTCCTTCCACGATTTTATAAATCGCGCCCGTATTGCGCAGTTCTCCCGTCGCCGTCAGGAGATAAGAACCGTTGGAAAGAACGCCGTTCTTTTCTTCCGTCCCCGAAACGTTCTTCGCTTTGACAAGAGAGACGGTCGCCCAGCCAAACTTCGTCTTGCCAATCTCAAGCTTGACCGCGTCGAACAGCGTCGGTTCGGTTACGAAGCCGCTGAAAACCTTACAGCGCGCCGTGTCGACGACGAAGTAACCTTTGTCTCGCTTCTGGAAGTTCCACTTGAGTTCGCCGAATTCGTTGACGATCTCCTTTTTCTCCGGCGAGCCGAACGCGTCGGGCAAATCGTCCCAACTCGAAACGCGCTTCGCGGACGCGACCTTTTCGGTCGTCTCCAGTTTGAGGTCCGTAAGGTCGAGTCCGGAATAGACGGCGAGGGAGAGCGATTTGTCGAGCCCCATCGCCCGCGCCAACGAGCGATGGTATCCGTAGAACGCGCCTTTCATAAGGTCGATTTCTTCCCGCTCCGTAAGCGTCGGCGCGTAGACGAACTCGCCGGGGCCCGACTGAACGTCGCCGCGAACGAACATCGCGTAGCATGCGGGCAGGTGCGCCAACTTCGTTTGATTCACGCAATTGTCGAAGAAAGAAATCACCGCTCGGCGTTCGAAGTCGTCGTTGTCCGACCATGCGAACTGGAAAATGGCCGACCAATCTTGAAACGCCGCGAAGGAGGAAAGCATGAGATATCCCTCGGCGGCGTAGCTGTTCGGATAAGGGTGATCGTATTCGCTGCAAGTAAAGGGCCTGCCGAGGATGCGGATGGGCGCGATTTTCGTCAATTCTCCGTCGACCGCCGCGTTCGTCATGCTCGTATTCCTCACGAGCCAATCGTTTATATCCCACAGACGACGCCGAAAGATCGGATGGTTCCAATACCCGTGGACGTCGCAGTAATCGAACCGCGCTTGGTTATGCCAGAACCCATACATGAGCTGCGTGCCCGTCGCGACCGATTTCGCTCCCAGACTTTTGACGTAACCGGCCATTTCCCGGCAATAATCGTTTTCGATATCGTACAGGAACTCGGCAAAGTCGGCGAGCGCGGGCGTTTTCCTCGAGGCGTTTCCTTTGAGGACGGGAATTTCGCCCTTTTCAAGAGAAACGTCGGCGCTCAATCCGACGCCCTCCCCTTCGCGGAACGAAACGTCGGCGAGTTCGATCGCGTCGCCCGGCTGGAATCCGGTAAAGGTCAGCCGAGTCTGGTCGTCGTCAGCAGGGGCGACGAAGGCGTCCTCGAAATCGGTCCACGACGTCGTCGCGGCGACGGAACCTTGGTAGGCGAGTCCGTTCCAAGAATCGCGATCCTGCATGATATTCGCGATAAGAACGCGATCTTTGTTCGCGCGAATCTTAAAACGAATCCGGTACGACTCGCCCTTTTTGGTCTTCAGTCCCGCGCACAAAAGTCGCGGAAGCCATGAGACCTGGTTTGTCTTGTCGATTGCAACACGAAGCGCGGACGTTCCAAGTCCCGATTCCGCTGGCGTTAGGACGCGCCATGAAACTTTCGTTTTCTTGTCGAGTTCCAGATTCCAGTTCCTCTCGTCGTCGAACTGGAAATTCTGATCGAAGACGTCGACGGGAACCTGCTCGTCTCCTAGGGGAACGCCGCGACCGCTCCACGCTTCGCGCAGCGCGGCGGTCGTCCGATATTTCTTCTGAAGCCACGCGTTCCAAAGCGCCTTGAATTCGCCCGCGTAAGGTTCGGGCAGCTTGTCCAAGTCGCCCCAAGACCAGTTCGCGACGACCGAGTTTTCGTTGTTGATCTCAATCGTCGCGACGCCCGGATCGTCGACGTACGCCTTGCCCGTATAGGGATTGACGTGCGTCAACAAGTCTTTCGCGTACTTCTTCTGGAGTTCGATCATTCTCCGGTCGAAGTTGTCGACCCCTTTGCTCATCTCCGGGAGTTCCGAGGAGTTTTCAAACCCGTCTTTTTCGTCAAAAGCGCGCGAAACGCGAAGGTTGATATCGACGTAAATTCCGCGCTCGTAAAGACGACTGATCAGATAGTCGAGTTTTTCGAGCTTCTCCGGATCGATTTCCGTCTTTCCTTTGCCGATGTTCTTCCCCCAAATATCGTGGAAATCCATATGGTGGAGTCGAACGACGCCGAACCCGAACCGCGCAAGAGTCGCCGCAAGGCGCTCCGCTTTCTCGTGGGGGCAGAAATTCGCGCTGAAACAGAGATTCACGCCGAGCAACCGAACTCTTCCCTTGTCGGTGAAGAATTCGCCCTGACGCGCTTTAATAAAGCCGTCGGCGCCCGCCGCGACATTCTTCGCGCCGTCCCAAGTTTGGACGTTGGAAATATTGTCGGGCGCGCCCTTCTCAATCACGAAGGGAAATATCGCGCGGGAATTTACGATATCGGCGGCAAATGCGAGACAGCGTCTGCACGCGGAGCCCCCGCGCGACGCAAGACGCCTCATTCGACGATAAAAACGCATCTCGTGTTCTCGTAATCGCTATGCGCGGCGATCCGGACGTGAAAGGTTGGCGCCGCCGCGCTCAATTTTACGTCAGTTCCCCGTTGGGCCGCTTATCTTAAACTTAACGCCGCGCTTATGATAAACGACCAACGGAAGCGATGATTTAACGCATGCGCGGAAGCGCGCGACAGAAGTCCGACCTCCTAACGCTGGACGACGACTTCGTACCAGATCGTTCGATATTCCGGACCGATTTCAAACGCGGCGACGCCGTCTTTCTCGGCGACGGGAACCTCTTTCGCGCGATTCCCCGACTGGTCGAGCGCGTAGACCTTCACGGCGTCGGCGCGGAGCCCGTCGAGCGCGATCGTCGCCGGAATTCCTTCGCAGAGCGACGGCGCCTTGCCGTTGTCGCCGTCAAACGCCCTCGCGCTCGTGATCGAATTGTCCTCCGTGATTTTAAAAACCGCGTCCGTATTGCGCAGTTCTCCCGTCGCCGTCAGGAGATAAGAACCGTTGGAAAGAACGCCGTTCTTTTCTTCCGTCCCCGAAACGTTCTTCGCTTTGACAAGAGAGACGGTCGCCCAATCGAGATTCGTCTTGCCGATCTCGAGTTTGACCGCGTCGAACTGGGTCGGCTCGGTTACAAAGCCGCTGAAGACCTTGCAGCGCGCCGCGTCGACGACGAAGAAGCCTTTGTCTCGCTTCTGGAAGTTCCACTTGAGCTCGCCGAATTCGTTGACGATTTCCTTTTTCTCCGGCGAGCCGAACGCGTCGGGCAAGTCGTCCCAACTCGATACGCGCTTCGCGGACGCGACCTTATCGGTCGTCTCCAGCTTGAGGTCCGTAAGGTCGAGTCCGGAATAGACGGCGAGGGAGAGCGATTTGTCGAGCCCGAGCGCCTGAACCAGCGGGCGGTAGTAGCTGTAGAGCGCGCCATTCATGACGTCGATTTCTTCCCGTTCCGTAAGCGTCGGCGCGTAGACGAACTCGCCGGGACCCGACTGAACGTCGCCGCGAACAAACATCGCGTAGCATGCGGGCAGGTGCGCCATCTTCGTTTGATTCGCGCACATGTCGAAGAACGGGGTCGTCATTTCGCGTTCAAAGTCGTCGCCGTGGGACCATGCGAATTGGAAAATCGCCGACCAATCTTGGAACGCGGCGACGGCGGAAAGCATGAGATTGCCTTCGGCGGCGTAGCTGTTCGGATACGGATGGTCGTACTCGCTGCACGTAAAAGGTTTGCCGACGACGCGGAGCGTCGCGAGATTCGTAAGCGTCCCGTTAATCGGCGAGTTCGCCATGCACGTGTTCTTCACGAGCCAATCGTTTCCGTCCCACTGGCGACGCGGGAAAGTCGGGTGGTTCCAGTAGGCGTGAATGTCGCAGTAATCGAGCCGCGCCTGATTGTGCCAGAATCCGTACTGGAGCTGCGTGCCCGTCGCGACCGACTTCGCGCCGAGTCCTTTGACGTAATCGAACATTTCCCGCCAGTAATCGTTCTCGATATCGTGCAGGAACTCCGCGAAATCGGCGAGCGCTTCCGCGCTGGCCATTCTCCCTTTAAGGACGGGGACCCCGCCCTCTTCAAGCGAGACGTCGGCGCTCAGTCCGACGTCGCCCCCTTGGCGGAACGAGACGTCGGCGAGTTCGATCACGTCGCCCGGTTGGAACCCGTTAAAGGTCAACCGAACGCGGTCGTCGTCCGCCGGCGCGACGAAATACGACGCGACGTCGATCCACGTCGTCGTCGCGGAGACGGTATCCTGGTAGCCGATCGCGTTCCACGGATCGTGATCCTGCTTGACGCTCACGCTGAAATCGCGGTCCTTGTTCGCGCGAATCTTAATATGAATCTGATAAGGTTCGCCTTTCTTGACGTTCAGTCCCACGCAGTGAAACTGAGGGCGCCACGCGACTTCGCCCGTCTCGTCGATCTTGACCTGCAGCGCGGAGGATTTGAGTCCCGCCTCTTCCGGAGAAAGAACGCGCTGCGAAACCTTCGTTTTACCGTCGAGTTCAATATTCCAGTTCTTCCCGGCGTTGAATCGGAAATCCTGATCGAAGACGCCGACGCGAACCTGTTCGTCGCCCAAAGGAACGCTGCGGCAGTTCCACGCTTCGCGCAGCGCGGCGGTCGTCCGATATTTCTTCTGAAGCCACGCGTTCCACAGCGCCTTGAACTCGCCCGCGTAAGGCTCCGGCAGCTTGTCGAGTTCGCCCCACGACCAGCTCGCGACGACCGAGTTCTCATTGTTGATCTCGATCACCGCGACGCCCGGATCGTCGACGTACGCCTTGCCCGTGTAAGGATTGACGTGCGTGAGCAGGTCCTTCGCGTACTTCTTCTGGAGTTCGATCATTCTCCGATCGAAATTGTCGACGCCCTTGTTCTGAGACGGAAGCTCCGAAGCGTTTTCGAACCCGTCGATTTCGCCGAAGGCGCGCGAAACGTGAAGGTTGATATTGACGTAAATGCCCTTTTCATGAAGACGACTGATCAGGTAGTCGAGTCTTTCGAGCTTCTCCGGATCGATTTCCGTCTTGCCTTTGCCAATGTTCTTCCCCCAGATATCGTGGGAATCCATATGATGGAGTCGAACGACGCCGATTCCGAACCGCGCGAGGGTCTCCGCAAGGCGATCCGCCTTCTCATGGGAGCAGAAGTTCGCGCTGAAACAGAGATTCGTGCCGAGCAGACGAACCTTCTCCCCGCCCGCGAAAAATTCGCCCTGACGCGCTTTAATGAAGCCGTCGGCGCCCGCCGCGGCGTTCTTCGCGCCATCCCAAGTTTGGACGTTGGAAATATTGTCGGGCGCGCCCTTCTCGATCACGAAGGGAAACAGCGTTTCGGAATCCGCGGCGAAGGCGAAGCAGGCGCCTAGCGCGACGACGATACAGGACGCAAGAAGCGTCGTTAGACGATGAAATCGCATTCTCTTATTCTCCCAGCGCCCGCGAGGTCGCGGCGGACGGCTCGCGCTAACGCGCGCAATTTGACGCTCCGACTCCCGTTGGTCGGCTTGCGAACACACGGCGCTACGCTTAAAGCAAGCTCCGCGACGCGGAGCGAAAACACAAACATGAGCGGCGTTTCTCATAACCAAACCCGTCCTCGACGGGCGCTTCCGTTGATCGCTTGCGACGACGCCAACGCAAGACGCGAGGTCATTATAACGGTCGCGTCGGCGAAAAGCAAACGTTCGTAAAAAATTAACGGCGCGCTCCGACTCGGGATCTCGCCGAGTCGGAGGGTCGCTAGGACGTTATACGGGCGTTCTAAAAAAAGAAAATTTCGCGTTTCACACGCTTCTCATTTTGCATATTTTGTATATTTTATAAAGCAGTCATTTTTTCAGACCGCGATTTCATTCGCATTTTTACGAGTCGCCGCGGAAACGCACTCGTTTTTCACCGTGATCGCCGCGTCATTTTCCTCGCCGATTTAACGCGGTCAAAAAATCGTTGTTAATTAATTTCGTACGTTTTTCGATTGACTTTCTGTTTTTTCCAGACTAGAATCCGTCGAGGTTCCTCCGAAGGAGCGAGACCGAAAACAAGAGCGCGTTTTGGTGAAGTCATGAGAACGAAGATTATAGGGCTTGTCGATTGCGACAGTTTTTTCGCGTCGTGCGAGAAGGTCTTTCGCCCCGACTGGGCGCGGCGGCCGGTCGTCGTGCTGTCGAACAACGACGGGTGCGTCGTGGCGCGGTCGACGGAGGCGAAGGCGCTCGGGATTCCGATGGGCGAGCCGTATTTCCGCCTCAAGGCGCTCGCGCAGGCGCGAGGAGTCGTCGTGCGTTCGGCGAACTTCGCGCTTTACGGGGACATGAGCCGCCGCGTGTTTCAAGCGCTTGAGAAGTGGACCTCGGCGGTCGACGTCTACTCGATCGACGAAGCGTTTCTCGACCTTTCAGGGCGCTTTCAAGACTGTTCCGGGCGTTATCATGGCGAAACGGACGAGGACGCCGAGAAGGACGAGTCGATCGATATGTTCGAGCTTCGTCGTCGCGTCAGAGAATGGCCCGACGGCGCGGCGCTCGGCGAGATTCCCGAGCAAACGCGGCGCGAATTAGAAGAACTCGCCGAGGAGATCGTCGCGACGGTTCGACGCTGGACCGGCGTGCCGATTTCGATCGGTTTTGGTCCGACGCGAACGCTCGCGAAGGCGGCGAGTCGACTGGCGAAGGACGAGTTTGCGGCGACGGGCAAGAAATACGCGCTCCTTTTCGACCGGGACGAGCGAATCGCTGCGCTCAGGCGGCTGCCGGTCGGCAAGGTCTGGGGCGTCGGACGGCGTCTGCGCGACGCGTTCGAGAAGTCGGGGCTTAGGACGGCGTACGATCTGGCGCGATGCGACCCCAAATTCGTCCGTCAATCCTACACGATCGAGCAGGAGCGCGTCGTTCGCGAACTACGCGGCGAGCCGATCTACGAAGCGACGTCCGAACCGACTCCGCGCCGCTCGATGCGGATTTCGCGCTCCTTCGGCGAACCGATCGTCAGCCTCGACGAGTTGGAGAAACCCGTCGCGACCTTCGCGGCGCGGCTCGCCGCAAAGCTCCGGGCGCGGCGCCGCGTCGCGAGCGGAATCTACGCGCAGATTGAAACGAGCCGGTTCGCGCCCCCCGACGCGCGACGCTGCGTCGGGCTGGCGGCGAACTTCGCTCAGCCGACGAATCTGACGCCCGAAATCCTTACGACGGCGCTCGGGCTGCTGCGGCGTCTTTACGCGTCGGGCTACGAATACAAGCGCGCGGAAATCCTCGCGCTCGAACTCGTCGACGAAACGACCGCGGGAGCGCGTCGTTACCTTTTCGACCTCGACCCGGAGCGTCCGCCCGAGCGCGTCGAACGCGACCGCAAAC
>CAMZHY010000112.1 GCA_947307005.1 uncultured Planctomycetaceae bacterium | reverse complement strand
GGCCTCGTCTTCCGTCGACGCGCCGTTCCCCGACGCCCAGGACACGCTCCTAACGGCTGAAGCGACGCCCGCGCCAACTCCCGAAACGGCGCCCCTTGTCGCGTCGTCGAACGACGTCGCCGCGCGCGTCGACGCTCAGCTCGTCGCGAGCGGCGCCGCGTCCCCCGCGGTCAAATCGCCCTACGCGGCGGAACCGTTGCCGACGCCCAACTCCGACCTAATCCGCTCCGTAACCTTCGGCAATCGCGAGCAGATCGAGGCGTTCAATCGCGAAGAAGAGCAGTTTGAATCCGCGCTTGACTCGCTGCGTCGCCGAGGCATGGAAGGAGCCGAAATCATTTGCATCGTCAACTGGCCCGACGGATCCAGCGTCCGCGAGACGGAAGTCGTCCGCCTGCCGCGTCGTTCGGCGCTCACGAACCCCGCCGCGCCCGGCGCGGGAATTGAACTCGCGCGAACCCCCGAAGGAAATCGCGCCGACGGACAGTCCGGCGCCCCGTTGACCTCAAGTCGTCCCGACGCGCGCGTCTATAAATGACGCTTGGTTTCGTCGTCATGCAGACCTCTTCATCGCTCCCGTTTTAGCTCTTTTAACAGAGCTGAAGCGGGACTTTTTTTGTTATTTCCGAACAGGTTGCGACGACAAAGAATCATTACTTGTCGTATTTCCTGAAGTTAGCGTCTAAAACATCCGTTTGATTCGGGGTCTTACCTTCCCAAATGAAATCGGTATAATGACGCTTTATTGTCAGACGTCAAACGACGTCCCCGCCGACGCCTCTAGCGCGCCGGCGCGATTCGGGGAACGCGTCGACGTCTTTGTCAACGATGGATACGAAAGACGGCATGACAGACAGACCAAGCGGCGTCGACGAGAAGCGACGCGAAAAAGACGAAGAGCGCGTCCTCGTCGTTCCGACGTCGCAGTTCCAATCGATCGGCTCCTTTCAGGGATTCTCCGCCGAGGCGGTCGACGAAGCGGACGCGCTTTTTAAGTCCGACCAGCTTCGCTTCCTCCGTCGCGGCGACGCCGAACTCGATCCGCGATATAAACAGCTCATCCCGTACGCGCTCTTCACGTGGACCGACGCGACGGGCGAAGTTTGGGTCTTCGCCTATCTTCGCGGCAAGGGGCAGGGCGAGAAGCGGCTCGTCTCCAAATGGAGCGTCGGGGTCGGCGGACACGTCAACGATTCGGACGCGTTGACGTCGCGCGACGACCTTTTCGAAGCGGGCGCGCGACGCGAGATCGAGGAGGAAGTCGTCCTCGACGCGAACGTCCTCTCGTTTCGAAAAGTCGGTCTCGTCAACGACGACGAGACCGAGGTTGGCCGCGTCCATCTCGGCGTCGTCTGCCGCGTCGAACTCGACGCGCCCAAACTGCGCTCAAACGAGCCCGACCTGCTCGAGGCGCGTTTTCGTCCCGTTTCCGAACTTCTGCGCGAAATCAAAAACGACCCGTCGCGATTTGAATCCTGGACGACGCTCGCGCTCCTCGGACTCTTCGGCGATTCCAATTCAAACGCCAAACTCGCGCCTCAAAACAATCGATAGTCACAATTATAAAGGACGACTTTAGAAATGAGCGAAACGCGCGTCGACGGTCGAACGTTCGACCAACTCAGACCGATTAAAATCCAGCGCGGCTTTACGAACGCGGCGGGAAGCGTCTTGATCTCGTCGGGCGCGACGGTCGCGCTCTGCACGGCGAGCGTCGTCGAAGACGTCCCCGATTGGAAGAAACGCGGCGGCGAGCTTCCGACAAGCGGCTGGCTTACGGCGGAATATCGGATGCTGCCGGGCAGCACGAAGACGCGCAAACCGCGTCAGGATCGTCCGGACGGACGCGCGACGGAAATTCAACGCCTCATCGGTCGCTCCCTTCGCGCCGTTTTCGACGCGGAGGCGCTCGGACCGCGCACCGTCTACCTCGACTGCGATATTTTGCAGGCGGACGGCGGCACGCGAACGCTCTGCGTCTCCGGCGCGTGCGTCGCGCTTATCGACGCGCTCAACTCGATTCGCGACCGACTCCCGAACCCGGACGTCTACCCGCTGCGCGATTCCGTTTCGGCGGTCAGCGTCGGACTCGTCGAAGGGCGTCCGATCCTCGATCTTTGCTACGTCGAGGACTCGGCGGCGGAGGTCGATATGAACGTCGTCGCGACGCGCGGAGGACGCTTCGTCGAAATCCAAGGAACCGGCGAAGAGGCGACTTTTGACGACGAACAGCTCGCCGCGCTCCTGGCCCTTGCGAAGAAGGGAACCCGCGAGATCGCCGAACTTCAGCGTCAAGCGCTGGCGGACGCTTGGCCCTTCTGACGCGCGCCCTTTAGAGCAACCGCGCCAACTAATATAGCAAAGATTTAACGGCGACTTTTTATGGAAGAGTTATCGACAGTCGTCCTAAGCGGACGAGCGTTACAGACCGTGTTCGGCGCGAGCGACGAGCATTTGCGCCGGATACGCAAAGCGCTCGGAGTTCGGGTCGTCGTCGACGCCGAAAAGGGCAAGCTGATTATCCGGTCGGAGGATCCTGAAAACGCAAGGCGCGCCGCGCGACTCCTCGAACGGCTTCAACGCTGGGTCGATCGCGACGGCTCGCCCCTCGCGCCGGACGACGTTCAGCGCGCGATCGACGAGGTCGTCCGCGGCGAGGAAATCTCGAACACGGCGCCCTTCGAAGTCTACGGCGGACGAACAATCCGCGCCAAGACCGCGGGTCAGGCGAAATACTGCGAAGCGCTGCGAACGCGCGAGATTCTGTTCTGCGCCGGTCCCGCCGGGACGGGCAAGACGTACCTCGCCGCGGCGCGCGCCGTCGAAGCGTTGCGAACGGGCGAAGTCAGGCGCATTACGCTCGTTCGTCCGGCGGTCGAAGCGGGCGAAAACCTCGGGTTCCTGCCGGGCGACCTTGCGGAAAAAATCAATCCGTACCTTCGTCCGCTTTTCGACTCGCTCGCCGACATGACGCAGTCGGACCTTCTGCGCCAGTTTATCGAGGATTCGCGCGTTGAAATCGCGCCGCTCGCGTATATGCGCGGACGGACGCTCAACAACGCGTACGTCATCCTTGACGAAGCGCAGAACACGACGGTCGCTCAAATGAAAATGTTCCTCACGCGCATGGGAATCAACTCGCGCGTCGTCGTTTGCGGCGACGCGACGCAGTCGGACCTTTCGCGGGGAACTCGCAACGGATTCGTCGACGCGTTCGTTCGACTGCGCGACGTTTCAGAAATAGGATTCCTCACGCTCGGGCGCGGCGACGTCGTTCGTCACCCGCTCGTTCAGCAGATCGTCGACGCCTACGAAAAGGATTTCGGGGAAAACGAATACGTCGACGGACGGGTTCGCGGTCGACGCCGCGAGCCGGTTCAGAGCGTCGCGGACGCGTTTGCGGAACGCGGCGGCGCGGGGAATCGCGACGGCCTCGACGAGGCGGGACGCGCCGACGACTACGGAGGCGACGACCCAAAGATAAACATTCCCGTCGGCGACGAGACGCCCATGGACGGCGCGTCAGACGAGCGGCGGCTTGATTGAGGGGCTCACGGTGGCTTCATCTCCCGGACGCGCGCGAACGCGCGCTCAACGCGTCGCGTCGCGAATCGAATACAACGGCTTCACGAAGAGACTTCAAAAACTTCTCTTCGACGACAACGGCCCGCAGAAACTGACGCTGCTTCTCATCGCGGCGGTTCTTATCACAATCGTCGGCGGTTCATGGAACCCGCCGCTGAGATTCAAGCTCTTCTCGACGCCTGATCGCGACGTCGTCTGCAACACGAATTTTAGCTCCGTCAACTCTCGTCAAACCAGCGAAAACAAAACGGCCGCGCTCAGGGCGACCCCGCATTATTACGCTAACGATTCTTCCCGGCTTGTCGAGTATAAAAAGCAGCTTCGTCGTGAAATGCAGATCATTCTCGGAATTACGGATCTAGCGCGAGCGACCGCCGACGAGCGTCGAACGCTCTTACTGTATCTTCCGAAGAATCACACCTCTGAAAAGGAGGAGCGCGCGCTCGATAATCTCCAGAACTATTTTGAGGAAGATATTGATCTCGCGAACTTCAACTCCTCGATAGACAAGGTTTTCGGGCCTTTCGAAAAATACGGGCTCATCCAAAAGCTTCATGGCGCGCCCGAAGGAAATCAAGAGATCGTCAAGATTTACGACGTCAAGAAAAAAAGCGAGACGGACGCCAAGAACCTGAAAAGCTATTATGAAAACCACGACGATTTTTCCAAGTTCATTGATCGCCGTCTAAACGCGGTCCAAGTGAAAACGTCCGATGTTCTCTTAGGCAACGGTCTTACCGTCCGCAATAAACTCGGCGAAGTCTTTGTTCACGACCCCGACCTAGTCGAGTTATTTTTAGAGCGCATCTGCAAGGATCCGCCCGTAACGCTCTCCGAAGACGTCGCCATTACGAAATTCGCTCAGGCGGAAGAGGTCGCTAAAGTCGCGGACGTTCGGCAGTATTTCTTCGTCGGCGAGTCGATCGTCGGCGCAAACGATCAGATCGGCGTCAACGAATACGAATTGCTCAAGGAAGAACACGCGAGCTATCTCCATTCGCGATTGGCAATCTCAAAAATTGTGCGATTCCTCGCCACGCTGACCCTTAACGCGATCCTTCTTCTGGGCGCGCACCTTATCGTCGTCGCCAAACAACCGACCTTCGACGTCAAAGCCGACGGCAAACCGATCGATAGAACGGCGATTTTCCTCGGACTCTTCGTTTTCTTCTTTCTCATCGGACGCGCGTTTCAGATATGCCTTCCCAACAAGGGGTCGCTCGTCGAACTCATGCCGGTCGTCGTCTTTGTCGAGCTTACGACGTTTGCCATCTCTTGGGGAGTCTCGCTAACCGTCGGCGTCCTTCTTTCCCTGATGCTGACCTTCGCAAACGGCGGCGGACTCGAGGTCTTCGTGCCTCTCTGCGGAACGACCGCCTTCGTCGCGTTCCTCGCGCGGAGCGTTCGCACTCGACTCCAGCTCGTCTTCCTCGCGCTCGACACGGGATTCTACGCCTTCATCCTTTCGATGGCGTCGGGGTTGCTCGCGAACGATTTTGTGCGCCCGACTTACGAAGAAAACGCTTACCGGTACCTTCTCCATGACTTTACGCACACCGGCTCGACGGCGTTTCACCATGCGATTTGGGCGACGATGGGCGGCGTGCTGACGACCTGTCTGCTGCCGATCGTCGAACTTTACTTCCACGTCGTCACGCCGATGCAGCTCCTCGAATACGCGAATCCGTCGCACGCGCTCATGATCGAGCTAAACCAGCGCGCGCCGTCGACGTACAACCATTCGCTCCAGACGTCCTATCTGGCGGAGGCCGCAGCCGAGGCGATTGGCGCGCGCTCGTACCTCGTCAAGGTCGGCGCGTATTTCCACGACGTCGGCAAGATGATGAACCCGGAATATTTCACGGAAAACCAGAACGGTCGTAACATTCACGACGAGTTGGAGCCACGAATGAGCGCGCTCGTCATCGTCGCGCACGTCAAAGACGGCGTCAACCTCGGCGAAAAATATAAGTTGCCGCGCGAAATTATCGATCTGATCGAACAGCACCATGGGACGATGCTGGTCAGCTTCTTCTACCAGCAGGCGCTCAAAGCGGCGCAGGCGCAAGACCCCGACGCGCGACTCGACGAATCCCCATTCCGCTACCCCGGTCCGATCCCGCAGTCGAAAGAAGCGGCGATTCTCATGCTCGCCGACGCGGTCGAAAGCGCGAGCCGATCGCTAACCGAATGGACCTTGCGCCGAGTCGAAGGGCTTGTCCGCAAGATCACCGAAGCGCGAATCGAAGACGGGCAGTTCCGCGATTCCGGGCTGACCTTCGGCGAAGTTCAGATCATTCAGCAGAGTCTCGTTTCGTCGCTTCTTGCGAGTCGCCACACCCGCGTCAAATATCCCGACGCCGAGAAAGATTCGAAAGACGACGGGCGCGACGAAAAAAGCGACGACGGCAAAGGCGGCAAGAACGTCAAGTCGGACGGTTCGAAAGGCTCGTCGGGCGAGGGAAGTCAGATCATTAAGAGCGAAAGGCGCCGCGGCGACGGATCTTCGATCGTCGACGAGTCGTCAATCCTCAAAATTCCTCACTGAACAGGACGGCGCGCCGGGAAGTCTCCAGTTATGTCGGAAAACGGAATACGATTCGAGTTCATTGACGAGCAGACGCTGCTAACCGTCGACTTTGAGCGGATGCGTCGCGCCGTCGCGAAGATTCTCGAGGACGCGGGCGTAACGCGCGGCGCGATGGAAATCGCGGTCGTTGCCGCCGAGCCGATGCATGAAATGAACGTTCAGTTCCTCGGGCACGACTACGTGACCGACGTCCTCGCGTTCGCGCTCGAAGACGACCGCGACGCGGGGCTTCTCGAGGGAAATATCGTCGTCTGCTCCGATTTCGCCGTCGAACGCGCGCCCGATTACGACTGGCCGCCCGAAGACGAGCTGCTCATGTACGCGATCCACGGCGCGCTGCACCTCGTCGGATACGACGATCATTCCCCGGAGGACGCGCCCCTCATGCGCGCGAAAGAACGCGAATACCTAGAATACGTCGGCGTCGACTCAACCCGCGCCCGCCAAGGCGACGACGGCGACCTCGCCGCTGAGGGTATTCGCCTCAACGCTCGGGATAACGCTTAAGCGCGAACAGGCGAAAACACTAGGTCGCCGCTCGTTGGCGGCGACGTCTGGCGCAAATATAACACTAGCCTCCGACAAGCGCTTGCGTTTCATTAAACGTGTTCGCAAGCCGACCAACGGGAGGCGGGAACCGAACAAACCGCGCGGTAGCGCGAACCCGGAGCGGCGCGGTCGCCGCCGAATAACGACGCCTACTCAAGGGCGCGGAAGCGCCGACGAGGTCGTCTTGAGGGCTAAATCATGAAGCTAGAAGCGCACCGTAAATCAAGCGTGATTTATGCGGCGATCGAAGTTCTCTTCATCCCGCTCGTCGCCGTTTCTTCCGTCTTGCTCCTCTTTACGCTCGCTTTTCTCGATCATATCCCGGAAGATACGACGTGGCTCGACTGGCTGACGTCGCCCATTGCGCTCGTTGGGGGAATTTGGCTTCTAACGTTCATTCCTCCCGCCGCCATCCACTATTCGTTCGTTCGCCAAGACGCGCGCTGCGAGCAAATCGATCGGATCATGCTGGAGCGCATGGAGGCCGTCCGACTGCAATGCGCCGACTTTTACGACGAACACGGGCACGCTCCGACCGCCGACGACTCTTTCGAACTCGACGATCTCTCGGCGACGCCCTGCGGCGTCTTTCCGCTAACCCTTCTCGCAGACCGCGAAGGCGTCGCCAAAATCGACGGCAAACAGCCCGTTGTCGCGCCGCTCGCCCCGTGGAAAAGCGCGAAAGGATGGCATAGCGTCGTTCTCCTTGACGACGGCGAAATCAAACTTCTCGAGAACTACCGGCAAACTCGCGACTTCTATCGATCTCTCGAAAAGCTCGGAATCAAATAAAAGAAACGCGGAAATTCTCCAAACGCCTTTAGAGTCTTGTTTTCTTTTTCCCAAAGTGTTACAATGAAGTCGTCGGGTCTCTAAAATATTTTTGTAAAACCGAGCGCCGTCGGAGGAATCGCCGTCATGAACCTTAGTTTTCACCGATTATGGAGCGTCGTCACTCTCGTTTTGTCGATCGTCGTCGTCGCGCCCGCTATTCTTGCCGTCGGCGGTCTTTTCCTCTTTTCACTCGCCTTTTTGGACTATATTCCGCCCGACACGACGTGGCTCGACATAGCTATGTCGCCCGTCGGGCTTCTCGGGATCGGACTTATCACGCTGCTCCTTCTCCCAGCCGCCGTTCTTTTCGCAAAAGCGCGTCGTTCTTTCCGCTGCTCGCAGCTCGACGACCTTATGCTGGAGCGAGTCGACCTCGTTCGCGCGAAGTTCGCCGAGTTCTACGACAAACACGGTCGGAAGCCCAATCGCGGCGAAATGGAACTCGGCGTCGATCTGGGCGTCACCCCTTGGGGGGCGTATCCTTTCGTCGTCCTTTCCGGCGAGCCGGCCGTCGATCCGATCGACGGCAAGCAGGTCGTCGCCGCGACCCTCGCCCCGTGGAAGAGCGCCTTCGGATGGCACAGCGTCGTTCTTTTAGAAGACGGCGGAGCTAGACTCCTTGATCGATACTCGGAGGTAGAGAAGCTGTACGAATCGATCGCCAAGGTCGTCTCGGAACCGCGAACCGCGATCGAATCGCCGACGGTATAGTTCGTTCGTCGATGCCGTTCCGTTTTCAGGAACTCGTCCTATGAAGAAAGCCGCGCCGATTATCCTAGACCTTTTGATCGTCTTCGCGCCGATTCTTCTCCTCGTCGTCTTTTTTGGCGACGTGGAAAAGCAGTGTAACGGTCGATTATGGGGTTCCGTCGCAATGATCTATTGGATTGTCGCGGCGACGCTCAATCTCATTCTGGCGATCATTCGTAGGATTCGGAAAAATACGCGACCGTCGTTCGCTTTTTGCTGTGGGAGTTTCCTGAATCTTGCCGTGCTTTTTTTACTCCTTTGCAACTTGCTAGCGCCGTTTTTCAGCGTCCTTTTCAAGAGTTGATTTTCAAAACCGCAATTTGCCGTCGAATCGCCGACGGTTTAGTTCGTTCGTCGAAGCCGTTCCGTTTTCAGGAGTCCGTCCCATGAAGAAAATCGCGCCGATTATCCTAGATATCGCGATCGTCTCCGCGCCGATTCTTCTCCTCGTCGTTTTTTTGGGCGACGCGTTTGAACAGTTCGGGAGTCCGGATCAAAAGAAAACGATTCTATCGCCTCTATCCGTCGCGTGGATCTTCTGGATCGTCGCGGTGTGCCTTAACGTCGTTCTGGCGATCCTTCGCCGCGTTCGAAAAAAAGCGCGACCGTCGTTCGCTTTTTATTATGGAAGCGTCCTGAATCTTGCCGTAGCGTCGTTCGTTTTTTTACCGCGTCTTTGGTTCTCGGTATTTTCGGTTTTTCGGCGTCTTTTTTAAGCGTGGATTCTTGTAATTCGCGGTTTTCCCATTTATTTAAGGAGCTTGCCCAATGAAGAAACGCGCGTTGATCTTTGCAAACTTCGTCGTCCTCTTGGCGCCGATTCTGGTTTTCGCGGTCCTCGCGTTAGGAATCGCCGGAATGGGCGGCGCGTTCGACCGCTACGACGGAACGTGGGTCGGAACGGTCCTAGAGTCGTTGTTTACCGTCGCGAGGGCTTTTTGGATCGTCGCGGCG
>CAMZHY010000111.1 GCA_947307005.1 uncultured Planctomycetaceae bacterium | reverse complement strand
ACTGGATGGGACGCCCCGTCCAATGGTGCGGGCTCGATTACGCCCACGCGCTCATCCTCCTCGCAAATCACGACGATACGCTCGACTGGCGCAAGATCGCCGAGGGAATCGTCGCCGGCGCGGAATGTCAGCTATGCGACGAAGACGACCTCGTCGGACTCCTTCCCGACTGGATTCAGATTGAAACGCAGAAACGAGTCGGTCCTTTCACCAATCCTTGCGCCGTCTATATGCTTAGAAGAACCCTCGAAGGAGAGCCGACGAATCTTTCCGTCGTCGATATCGACGGAAAGCGCGTCGCGGCGCCCTTCCCCGCGAGAGTCGAAGACGGCGTCGTTAAGATTTCCGCAAAAAAAGGACTCGTCTACCAGATCATGATCGACGGCGAAGAAATTCGCGAGATTGAATCGCAAGGCGAGGACGTCGTTCGTTTTGGTCAAAGCCCCCAATGACTTCAAACCACGCCCGTCGTTCGGAACTTGAACGAATCGAAACGTCGAGACTAACGCTTACGGCGCACACGCTCGACGACTTCGCGCGGTTCCTTTACGCGCCGGGTCGTTTCGCGCAAAGGTTTGGATTGGCGAACGCGCCGGGCCCCCTTGAGCGAGACGTTCGGACGGGATTAACGCGGCGTTACGACGCGGCGCGCGGTCTCGACGACGGCAAGGGCGTTTGGGAAAACTTGTGGAGCGTCGTAACGCGCGAAGGTCGTTCCTTCGTCGGCGCCTTCTGCTTCAAAGGTTTTCCCGAAGGAAAGGACGCGGAAATCGCATATTACGTCGAAGAGGCTTTTCGGAATCTCGGATTCATGACGGAAACGCTTCGAGCGCTCGTCGACTGGGCGCGGAAACGCGACGACGTCGCGGCGATTACCGCCGAAACGCTACTGACGAACCTCGCGTCTCAACGCGTTCTCGTCAAGGCGGGCTTCCGGCTTTTTCACGGCGCGCCCTTTGTCGACGACGACTCATGCGGTTGGCGCGTCGAACTCGGTCGCGCCCCATATTGATTATCGCGCCGCGCCCGATATAATTAGGCGAGGTTTTTTCGACGCGTCCCGTTGGGACGCTCGGCATGACGCCGCGCGCTTCATCGCGCCGCGGCTTCGCAACGTGAATAAAGGATTTGAAAGTGGCGTCGAAATTAACGCAATCTCCAGCGTGGCAAAATCTTGCGGCTCACAAGAAGGAAATTGAGTCGGTCTCAATGCGCGAAATGTTCGCAAGCGATCCGGACCGTTTCGCCAAGTTTTCAATCGAATACGCGGATATTCTCTACGATTTCTCTAAGAACCGCGCGACGGAAAAAACCATCGATCTCCTCGTGGCGCTCGCGGAAGAAGCGAAGCTCAAGGATAAGATCGAAGCGATGTTCACGGGCGAGAAGATCAACGTCACCGAGCGTCGCGCAGTTCTCCACACCGCGCTCCGCAATCGTTGCAACACGCCGGTCTACGTCGACGGAAAAGACGTCATGCCCGACGTGAATCGCGTCCTTGCGAAAATGAAGGATTTTTCCAACCGCGTGCGCGGCGGAGAGTGGAAAGGCTATACGGGCAAAGCGATTACCGACGTCGTCAACATTGGAATCGGGGGTTCGGATCTCGGTCCCTGCATGGTTTGCGAGGCGCTGACGCCGTATCAAACGAACATTACGCCCCATTTCGTCTCCAACGTCGACGGAACGCATATCGCCGAGACGCTTAAGAAACTCGACCCCGAGACGACGCTTTTTATCATCGCGTCGAAAACGTTCACCACGCAGGAGACGATGACGAACGCGGAAACCGCCAAGGCGTGGTTCCTCCGTTCTGCGAAGGACGAAAAGGCGGTCGCGAAGCATTTCGTCGCGCTCTCCACCAATCGCGACGCGGTGGAAAAATTCGGAATCGATCCTGAGAATATGTTTGAATTCTGGAACTGGGTCGGCGGTCGTTACTCGCTATGGAGCGCAATCGGTCTGAGCATCGCGCTTGCGGTCGGATTTGAAAACTTTGAGGAGCTTCTTTCCGGCGCCCATGAGATCGACGAATATTTCCGCGCCACGCCCTTTCGGAAGAACATTCCCGTCGTCATGGCGCTCCTTGGAATCTGGTACAACAACTTCTGGGACGCCGAAACGGTCGCGATTCTTCCCTACGATCAATATTTGAGACGCTTCCCCGCCTATCTGCAGCAGGGCGATATGGAGAGCAACGGCAAGGGCGTCGACGTCGATAATCAGCGCGTCGACTACTCCACCGGGCCGATCGTCTGGGGCGTGCCGGGAACGAACGGACAGCATGCGTTCTACCAGCTCATTCATCAGGGAACGAAACTCATCCCGTGCGACTTCCTCGCGCCCGTTCAGACTCAGAACCCGATCGGCGATCATCATCAGAAGCTCATCGCCAACTTCATCGCGCAGACCGAGGCGCTCATGAAGGGCAAAACGGAAGAGGAGGCGTATCAAGAACTGCTCGCCTCCGGTCTCGACGAAGCGGAAGCGCGACGCCTCGCGCCGTCGAAGGTCTTCCCCGGAAACCGCCCGACGAGTTCGATCTTCTTCAAGAAGCTCACGCCCGCCGCCCTCGGTCGGCTCATCGCGATTTACGAGATGAAAATCTTCGTCCAAGGCGTGATCTGGAATATCAACTCCTTCGACCAGATGGGCGTCGAACTCGGCAAACAGCTTGCGAAAGTCGTGCTGCCGGAACTCGGTTCCCCCGAACCGACGACGTCTCACGATTCTTCGACGAACGCGCTCGTCGAATACTTCAAAAAGAACCGCTGATATTCTCGGCGTCAGCCCCTTGGCGACGACGACGTTAAAACCGTAACCGTTGGACTCTGAAACGCGATCCGCCGCGTCTTCAGCTAGCGTAAGCGACCGAATGAAACGCAAGAATCTTATTTGTATCGGCAGCGACGAAGGCGGCGCCTTTCGCGGCGAGGGAGGGACGTTCGCCCGGTTCTCGACCGGATTGCTCGTCAATCTCCTTGCGCGAGAGTACGAGAAGGTCGTGTGGTGCGCGCCTTGCGAGCGCGCCAAAAAAGAGAATTGCGCGGTTAGACTCGCGGAAAACGTCGAGTTTGTCGAATCTCCCGACTACCGCCCCGACCTGTCGCAGACGTTTGCGCGCCGCGATCATTTTCGCGAATCGTGGAAAAAAGCGCTCGCGGAGCCGGGCGACGTCTTCATCCTCGGACAGTTCCCCGCCGTCGCCGATCTGTACGATCTTTGCGCGACGTCGAAAAATAAGACGTTGCATTGGCTCTTTGACAATCCTTTCGCGCGGATTAACGCAAGCGGCGGCGGGTTCTTGAGTAAGAAACTCGCGCTTTTTAGCGCGTCTCAATGGGAAAACGCCGTTAAACGCGGGGCCGCGAAAACAAAGGGCGCGTTTCTCTGCGCCGGACGCGAAATTTGCGAACGAATGGACGGGTTCGAGCGTTACGACGTCGTCGCCGCCCCGATTCTCGAGTCGGACTTCTTATGGCGCGACGACGTCTGCCAAGGCGAAACGATACGCGTCCTCTTCGCCGGACGCGTCTGTCCGGTCAACGGGGTCGCGTCCCTTGTCGAAGCGTTGACGCTTTTGCAGACCGATCGCAGAGTCGAGTTCGTCTGCGTCGACGACGGGGAATCGAACGACGTCAAATACAACGAGCTTCTCCAAAGAATCGTGCGCGACAATCGCCTTGAAGATCGCGTGTCGTTCCTCGGTCGCGCCGACCGCGAAAGAGTTTTGGGCGTCATGCGCCAATCCGACGTTTTCGTCTTCCCCGCGCTCGCGGCCGACGCCCCTTACGAGATCGCGGAAGCGCGCGCGCAAGGGTTGCCGACGATCGCCTGCGCCGTCGGAGGGCTTCCGTCGTCGATCGAAGACGGAACCGACGGACTCCTCGTGCCGCCTGGCGACCCCTCGATGATCGCCGACGCGATCGACTGCGTCGTCGCGGACGACGAATTGCGGCGTCAGCTTATCGCCGAAGGATACGCGAGCGCTCAAGGGACGACGTTCGACGTCTTCGCGCAGGATATCGTTAAAATCTTTGACGAAATGAACGGACGCGCGCCCGACGCCGAAGAAACGCCGGCTGAGGTCGTCGACGCTCTCTGAGTCTCTTGCGACTCGGAAGCTTTGACGAGCAAGGACGTCGAAATCGCCCCTCGCGTCTCGTGAAAATGAAATTGATCAAAAAACGCGTCGTTCCCAAGGAGCGACGCGTTTTACTTTCTTGGGAAAACGGGGGCGAATCGCGACGTCAACGTTCTTCGCATATTCCTCGCAGCTGGAAATTGGCGATTCGACAACGCAGAAATTCCGGCGCGCCCGTATAGACGGGGTTCCCCCCCAATCCGATCGCGCGGGAATCGGTCGACAGGACTTTTTCCGTCGCAATGCGCCCGAATTCCTCGTCGTCGACGAAGAGCGTCCAGTCGCGTCCTTCTTTTATCACGCGCAGCTTATGCCAGACGCCGGTCGAAATCGGCGTCGCCGGGGTTCGTCCGCCCTTGGCGCCTTCGACGGCGCCGTAGATTCGTCCTTCCGCGTCGATAGCGACGCGCAGCGGATCGTCGAGTCCCTTCGTCCACGCGGAGATAATCTGAGCAAAGCCTTTCTCCGGCGCGGCTTCGACCAAGAAATCGAGGGTCGCTTCAAACTCGACGATCGGGAAAGGATCGAGCTCGTAGACAAGGAGCGAATCGACGCCGTTAAACGCGACGCCTTTGTCTTCGCCCGGCGCAAGGTTGCGCGCAAGTCGGACGACGCCGACGGACGGCGCAGGCTCGCTCGAAAGCGGGTCGTCGATCAGCGTCTGCAGCGACGCGTTGGTTGATTTCTTTTCGAGATAAGCCGTTAGATCAAAAACGGGAAGGGACGGATCGACCGAAAATCTTCTTCCGGGCGCGAGGGACTCGGCGCGTCCGAACTCGTTTTCCGAGACGATTTTCCAGTAATACGTCTTGTTCGGCTCCAGCAGTTCCGTTCGTTCGGGAGACGCGACGGCGTCCTTGGAGTTCGTCGATTCGATTTCAAAAAGGGTCGTCTTAAACTCGGGGTCGTCGGAAACGACGACGCGAAACTGAAATTGGTCGCAGTTCGCGATTCTGCGCCATGAAAACGGAATCGCGCCGGGCGCGACCTTCGCGTCTTGAAGAGGGCGATCGCAGGCGGGAACGGGGGGCGCGATCTTTTGGGCGGGGAGCCATGACGCGTAGCTCGTTCCGAGACTTCCGGCGTGGGCGAAATCGGTAAGGAAAAGGGGCGGCGCGTTAGGATCGGCGGAGTCTAATTTGACGAAGACCTGAGGCGTGTAGAACCCGACGAGTTCCGCGCTCGGATTGGGACGGAGAATCTCGAAGTCCGCCGACTCCAGCGCTTGCGGTTCAACGACGGGAATCGCGTCCGTTTCCAGACGGTTGAAGAACTGATCGTACGCGAGGAGCAGCGGGCCGTAGAAGACGGAGATTTTATTCGCAAAGTCGCCGTCTCCCGAAACATATCGTAGTTTCATCGGAAATTCGAGCGCGACAAACTCGTCCTTTTTCCACTTCCGCGCGACGTCGACGTATCCCGGCGCGACGGGCGAGCCGTCGGGATTCTCCGGGGTCCTAAGCGTCGCGCCGTCCGCCCAAGCGGGGACGCGCAGTTTAAGCGTCGCGTCGACTTCGGCGCCGTCGACGCCGGAAAGGGAGATTTCAACGCGACCGTCGCCGGGGTAATTCGTCCTCTGGACGAGCGCGACTTTGCGCCCGGCAAGGTCGAAGGTCGTCGTTCCCGCCCCGTAGTAATTGACCGTCGCGGAACCGTCGCGTCCGCGCATAACGCCCCATTCGACAAGCTCCGCGAATCCGCGAGGACTATTGACGCTGCAGCAGTTAAGCTCCGGCTGGCCCGGTCGCGCTTGAAACGCGATCGTCTGCGTCGCCGCCTCGCGCCGCCCGTCCATCGGGACGTCGTAAGAACACCAGCCGCCGGACGGGTGCGTGTACGCGCAGACGGCGTTGTAAAGGGAATTCTCCAGTTCGTCGGCGCAGCGCGCGTCGCCCGTCATGCGCAGCGCCTCGACCGTCGTCGCGATCCACGCGACCGTGCAGCACGTTTCGATCGCGCCCCGTCTAAAGGGCGTCCCCGTCGCCTGTTCCCCGCAGCTGAAAGAGCCGTTGTTGTGAACGTCGCGGTTCCGAACGCTTTCCCAGAGGTTCAGAAACGCGCGGCGATACGATTCGTCCCCCGTGATTCGATAGAACTCGGAAAGCCCGAGAATCGTGTGAAGGGACTCCCAGCGCGGCTGCGGGGTTCGATAAAACTCGGTTCCCGCTAGTCCTTCGCGATAGAAATCGCCGCGTTCTTCGAGATCGGCGAGGACTTTTTTCGCGTCGGCGAGAAACCGTTCTTCTCCCGTGACGCGATGGAGTTGACACAGCGCGGTCATGATCGAGAAATTGACCTCGTCGGAGCCGACGTCCTTAACCCCTTTCCCTGCGGCGCCTTCGTCGTCGCGGTAGAAGATTTTTTCAAAGAAAAACGCGGCGCGGCGCGCGACCTCGAGCGCGTCGGCGTTTCCGGTCCGCTCGTAGTAGAGCATGAGCGCGGTCATAGAATGATAGGCGCCCCAAAGGTCCCAGTTGACGACAAGGCGCTCGTCGCGGGAATAGGGCCCGAGGTACCCTTCTCTATCCTGGCACGCCATGAGCGCGCGGATCGCGGCGTCGACCGTAGCGCGGAGTTCGGGCGATTTCGACGCCTGCTCGAGAAGAATCGCGTTTTCAAGGTATTTGCCGATGAACTCGCCGACCCAAGGGACGTAATATCGACTCGCAAGCGGCTCGCGTCCGCGAAGTTGAAAGACGCTCAGCGCGGCGGGATTCGTCTTGAGCGCGCGCGTTTCCCAGTTTTGGACGACCTTGTCGATACGATCGCCGATATACCCGCCGTATTCGGCGCGCAGTTCGGGACAAGACGAAAGTTCCTGCGGCGCTTTGTCCTGATATTGACTCCGACTTTGAGCGAACGCGGACGACGCGCATAGCGCGACAAATATGAAAAGAAAACGCCGAAAAGAATCTCGAAAACTCATAACTCGCCGTAACAAAAGGAACGCGTTGACGATAGGAAAAGGCGTCTTCCAAGTCGGTCGTCTTCGCCGCGTTTTTATGAATCGCGACGAGGCTCGACGGTAACGGACGACGTCTCGCGCTACGATTATACACGCGACCTCCCCAAATGAACAAGGGATAACGACGTTGTTCGCGTCGTTATCCCCTTCACAGAATCGTCGCCAAAACGCGACGCCGCGTCATATTAGCGATTCCGAATCGCTTTCATTTCCAGTAAGACGCCCCTTCCGACGAACCGCCTTGCGTTCGCGGTTTTTGCGGTGTTTTTCCTGCTCGCGAACCCGATGTTCCCACTGATGGCGGCATTTGTGGTCTTTCCAGCCGAAGCTGCGTCTAGAACAATAGTAACCGTCATTCCATCTTATTTCACGAATGTTATTTCGCTGTTTACGACGAGGAGTCCAACGATAGAGAAGATTGCCTTCGTCATCGTAGAATGTCCAGAAACTCGCATGAGACTCCAGATAGTCTTTGTTTTCCAAATAGTCTTCGCAAACCCAAGCAGGATTCCCGCAAACCCAAACATGATTCCCAAGGTCGTCATATTCCCATCTGCTATTATATTCAAAAAATTCAAAATACTCAAAAAAGTGTTGGTACTGATTGGATATACGTAAAATCCGCTCATCATTAAAATCGCGGAGATAAGCCCCAAATCCAGCCTTCCCGTTCTTGCCAAAGCGACCGTATCGGCGTCCGCTATGGGGATATACTCTCGTCCCTCGACTCGGGCGACTCAGCGTCCTTCGTCTCAGTTTCTTCCACTTCCTCCTCCTCCTCCGTTTCTCGGCGTCCGCCTCAAAAAAGCAATCGCTTACGTCAATGCTTCTGCCGCCTTTATCGTGGAACCAATAGGATCTATGCCACGCCTTCGTCTTTAGAACGTCGCGCATGTCAATGAAGCTGCCGTACTCAATTGTTCTCTCGTAGAACGTTTTGGACCAAAAATCCTTATCCTTGTACTTATACCAAAGCGCGCCGTCGTCGCTGGTGAAAACGCGTCCTTTCCATATCTCCCTCAGAAGATCGCCGATTTCAATGATTTCACCGTCATTTTTGCGGAAATACCAGTATTCGCCATTATGGAGTCCTTTCAATATCTTCTTCTGAAGATCGCCAATTTCAATAATTTCGCCGTTATTCTTGCGGAACCAAACGCGTTTAGTCTGCCAACTTTCCTCCAGAGTTCGAGCCGCCCCGCCGTCTGAAAACTCACGCGCGGAGTGGGAAACAAGATAGTTGACCAACGCGGTCTTGTTCTCAAAGACCCTTCCCTTCACATTCGGATCGAGATAATAGATTTTCTTGTTCTTGTCGCAGACCAAGACCGCCGTCATGAAAATTCGAACGTTGTTGTTAATCTTGCGCATATTCAGGATTATGTCTCGATAGCGTTGATATTTGAGTTGTTCTCAAAAGCACGGGCCAAGCGGAGCGTTCGCGCGCGTCGCGTTGCAAGTCGCTCCTTTGCGGGAGAATCTATTCGCCTGCCGTCATTGCTCTTACTCTATCCATACAGTGTCGCGTCGACGCTCGTTTAAGAAAAAAATCCCCATATTTTTCCAAAAACCGATTCAAATCGTCTTGCTCCCGAACGACGCTAAAAAGCGCCGACTCTTAGCCCTGTGAAAACTCCTTAGAAAAACGCGTCCCAACTTGATCGTTTTCTTTGCAATTTAAGCGCCTATTCGGAATCGCTTTCATTTCCAGTAAGACGCCCCTTCCGACGAACCGCCTTGCGTTCGCGGTTTTTGCGGTGTTTTTCCTGCTCGCGAACCAGATGTTCCCATTGATGGCGGTCCTTGTGGTCTTTCCAGCCGGTACTGTGATCTGATCTCTGGCGTTCCCAATCGCATAACAGATGGGCTTTCGTTAGGAGTTTACCGCGAGGTCTCCATTGATAGACGAGATCATGTTCGTCGTCGTAAAACGTGCTGAATAAATGTAAATGGAGGAAATCCCGGACAAAAGGGCCGTCCTCGCTGCAATAACCGTGAATGCTATGAGAACTACGATACCTAAGTCGCGTTCCGCCCGATTGTTTAAAACTCTGTAATCGCCTCTGAACCTCCGCAATTACTTCCGGCCGAAATTTACGGACGTCAACGGTCTTGCCGTAAGCGTCGTGGAACCAAAGGTCCCAGTTCCCATCATCCCAATACCAGCGCGGAAGTTCTGACGTCTG
>CAMZHY010000110.1 GCA_947307005.1 uncultured Planctomycetaceae bacterium | reverse complement strand
ACCTGTTGAACTGGAACCTGTTGAACTGGAACCTGTTGAACTGGAACCTGTTGAACTGGAACCTGTTGAATTGGAACCTGTTGAACCGGAACCTGTTGAATTGGAACTTGTTGAACCGGAACTTGTTGAACCGGAACCTGTTGAATTGGCACTTGTTGAACCGGAACCTGTTGAATTGGAACTTGTTGAACCGGAACCTGTTGAACCGGAACCTGTTGAACCGGAACCTGTTGAACCGGAAGTTGTTGAACTGGAACTTGTTGAACTGGAACTTGTTGATCCATGAACTGTTCTATTGGAATTTGAGGCGTCGGCGATTCGGGTAATTGAGCGACGTAAATCGCTTCTGACGAATACGCCAGATCGTCTGATGGCGGAGCATAGTCGCCGAATCCCCCGATTTCAGGGACAGGTTCCGACTGAATCTGAGGTTGGGACCCAGAGGTTGCAAACGCCGAGTCGTCCCATTCCTCGCCTTCCTCAACGCCTTCGCAGGCGTCGGCGTACTCGAGATAGATTGGTTCGTAGTATGCAAGCGCGTTTTGATCGACGAACGCGTATTCGGCAGAGAGCGCGTCGACTCGCCCAACGAGCCTTGCCCATTCTTCCTCTCGGTTGCGTGCAACTGCGTTTGTCGCGTCGCGTCGTTTTTCTTGTTGAGCGAGAAGGAGCGCGAATTCGTCTGGACGACTCTGATCGACGTCGTCGGAATTAGCGATAGAGCCGGGGCGGAAAGCTCGAACGATTTCGGCTCGCTTTGTCGCCGCCGTCGAGACGAATAGTCCAGGGTTTCCTCTTCCGACGTCGACATTCGTCTTTATGGTTCTTTTTCTTACTTTAGAACCTTCCTGCGAAGAAGCGTCTTCAAAGGCGTCGCTGAAGCGAATCGAGTCTTCAGACTCCGTCTGGATTGGCGGCAGTTGGGTGGCGATTGTCGCGACGGGATTTTGCTCGAGCGGAATCTCCCGAGGACCGTTTGGCGGGAGAGAGCGCTCCGGGGTTTCGAGAGTCTGAGGGGCGAGATAACCTACAAGTTTGGGTCTTGCAACAGGACGCGAGACGATTGCAAACGCCTCCGCTTCGTCGGCGAGCCGTTCGACATTTTCGAGAACGGCGACACGTGATTCGGCGAACGCGAAAGCTTCTTCCACGCTTGTTTCTTTTGCAAACGTCGGCTGAATCGACTGATATTGCGGACGCCCCTCGTTTAGCGACTTATCCGGCGCGTCCGGATCGACGGGCGATTGCTCCGGAGACGTCGATTCGTCCCTCTTGGACTCGCTCGCCGCGTCTGTAGCGGGGAGATAGCCCGAACCTGAGGTGGCGAACGCGGATTCATCCCATTCCTCGACGTCGTCAAAATACGGCGTTTCTTCGAACGATTCCGCGACTGGTTCAGCGTTTTGATCAAGCGTTCCAACGGAGGCCGGGAACTGTCCTTGGAGCGCGTCGGCGACTACGACGGGAGCGGGCGCAACGCTTGCATAGCGTGCAGTTTTTTCCTGGTCGGGGCGCGTTGCGTCTGGATTTTCCTGAGGCGCGACGCTGTTCGATTGGTCGTTCGGCGGCGCTAGAATTGACGGATTGTCGGTCGCGTTAGACGCGGAGGATGAAGGAACCTCTATTTGGGTTGGAGGTTCGGTTTGTGGGGAAGACGCGCCGTAATTATCCTGGACGCCAGTAGACGCGAACGTCGGCGTCGGATTGAGAATTGGTTGAACGACAGGCTGGACGGCAGGTTGAACGACAGGCTGGACGGCGGGCTGCGCGACAGGATTTATCCCAGGCGTCGCGACGGGGGGCGCGTATTGCACAATAAGCGGGGGCGTGTTGGGAGACGCCTGGACTGCGGACATGGCGTTCAATGTTTGCGCATAGGTTGCGTTCTGAGCGCTGACGAGCAACTGTTCTTTGTGAGGGAATTTCGGAACGGGCTGAGCGCTTTGCGCCGCGAGTTGGATTGCCAGCGACTCTGTCTGAGCCGCGAGTTCAAGCTCGCCGACTTCGTAGTACTTATCCGCTAGGAGTCGATGAGCTTCGAGCGCGCCGACAGCAATCGTAAGCGGTTGGATCGCGTTCGCGCGGTTTGAGCCTTCCAACAAAGTCAGTCCATAGTATCGATTGGCCTCTGGATAGTTTGGAACTCGAGCGAGAAGCGTCGTAAACTGTCTGTCGGCTTCTTGATAATCTCCCGCGTCATAGCTTGCCTTCGCATACGCAAAGAGGTATTCGTTATTGAGCGGCGCGAATTGCAACGCTTGGGCAAATTCGCCCTTCGCTTCGGAGTAAAAGGTTTTTTTCCCGGCGACATATCCAATTCGGTAATGAATTACCCCAAGGAGTTCCGGCGAGGCGGTCGAGACGTCGGCAAGCGCAAGGTATTTCTTGTAAAGGCGCGCCGAATCATGATATCGCTTCTGTTCAAAATAGGAGTCCGCCTGCATGAGCAACCGTTCGGGCGATTCTTCACGCCGTCCGCCGATTCCATACTGATTCGCAAGCGTCGTCAGCGCGTCGGACTGGCTTTTAGGCGGCGCGTTTGGATCAGGAAGGTCGGACACGTCGGTGCACAACTCTCCTGGTTTAACATATTCCGCCGAGGGCGATTTAAACGACGAACATCCCGCTATCGCCGTCGCTCCTACGAGAATCAACGTAAGCAGTCTAGCTTTTTGCATAGTCGTTTTCATTTTTCTAGTCGCTCCCGCCAGTCGTCCGGCTTGAAACTTTAATTGACGCGACGCGATAAGTCGCGCCTCAAACGTTCATTCAAACCGCTTTCCCAACCATCGCTTCTTAATTTGTCGAGCATGACGAGGGCGGATTTAGAACGATCCGTATGGATATTATCGGACGATTGACAAAAGACGATTAGTTTAATATTTCCGAAAATAGAAAATGGGCGAATATTAACAACTGTGTCGGAAATAACGATAAAAGAAAACGCGCCAGTCCGAACCAAAGACTGGCGCGCCTGCGCGAAGAAGGGACGACTTGAGATCGTTGTTCTTTTCTCGCCGGTTGGCGGGAATTCTATTCAGCGTTTTCAATTTCTTGCTTAAGAATTTGTTCCAGATTTTCGGCGTCTAACTCGCTCAGATCGGGAATGTTGGTCTTGCATGATTTTTTTCGCTCCGGAGCGGATGTTTTCCGATCATTTGGACGGACGTTTGATTTGGCGTTTCGGGGCGGTCTGGGGGTGAAACGGAGTTTGTCGCGCTCACGATCCAATTCGGTTTTCTTCGCAGCGTCAAAGGTTGTTTTTTTTACGGCGTCTTCTTCTACAAAATTGTCTTCGATTGGGAGCGAAGCCACGCCGATGGGCGCGAGTTCGATCGAAGCGAGCGGCTCGTATTTCGCGCCGTTGCGTTCGAGCTCGCTCGAATAAAGAACGACGCGGTCAACGGGACAGCACCCCCAATAGAAATCGGAGAAGTCGTCGATTCGGTCTGCGAGGGTCGCGACGTTTTCTCGATGGTCGTCGACATTCCGCGAATCGCGAGCGGAATTATCGCCGCGATCTCGTCGTCGGGAACGAGCAATCGTCAAGTGAGGACTGAAAGCGCGTCCTTCGACAGGGTAGCCAAGTTTTCCAAATTCAACGTCAATCTTTGTCGCGAGGTCGCGTAATTCGTCGACTCCGTCGGTTACTCCAATCCAGATTGTTCGAGGATTCGTCGCGTCAGGGAACGCGCCTAACCCTTCGAAAACAAGGTCGAACTGTTCGACGCTTCGACAAGCGCGCTTGAGAGCCGCTATGAGCTTATGAAGCTCGACGACGGGCACGTTAGGACCGAGAAACTTGAGCGTTACGTGGAAATTGTCGTCGTCAATCCATTTGACGTCGGGAAACTCGCGCTGGAGCGGCGCAAGTTTCTTTTTTGCGACGCGACGAACGTCGAGGGATATTTCGATTGCGACAAAAGCGCGCACCGTCGATTTCATGGCGTTCTCCTTATGCGTTATTTCACGCGACAAACGAGCGATTACAGCGTTTACGTTTCAGTCGACGACCGTAATCTGGAAGTTGTCGCGATGGACGATTTCTTCGTAGACGTCGCGGTCTTGTCCGAGCGCGTCGGCGAGTTCGTTCGAGCGCTTGCCGCAGACAAGCTGAGCGTCCTGGCTCGAGTAGTTTGACAGTCCGCGTCCGAGTTCGCGTCCTTGAAGATCGACGATCGACACGACGTCTCCCTTTCGGAACGTTCCCCTCGTCTCAACGACTCCGATTGTCAGCAGACTTTTACCCTGTTTCAGCAACGCGCGCGCCGCGCCCGCGTCGACGACAAGCGTTCCGCAGGAAGGCGCTTGACGGAACCAACGCTTACGAGCGGCGAGTCTTTCGCTTGGAAGAAAGAGCGTTCCAACCTCGGCGCCGGCGAAGATTTTGGAAAGGATATCTGGATCGTCTCCATTAGCCACAAGGAGCGTTCCGCCTACGGAGGTTACCGTTCGCGCCGCTTTGAGTTTACTCGACATTCCACCCTTGCTACGGCTTGATTTCTTTTCCGCGACCATCTCCATAAGCGCGGGACTCCACTTGTCAACCTTGGAAACAAGCTTGGATTCAGGAAGCGCGGGATCGCCGTCGTAAAGACCGTCGACGTCGGTCAGTAGGATTGTAAGCGGTTCGGGGAAGAGGCACGAGACGAGCGCGGCGAGCCGGTCGTTGTCGCCGAACGTTAAACTTAATTCTGCGGAACTGACGGCGTCGTTTTCATTTACAATGGGAATCGCGCCATAGTTGAAAAGAGTGTAGAACGTGTTTCGAATGTTAAGGTATCGTTCGCGACTCGAAAGATCGCTTGCCGTCAGAAGAACCTGAGCCGCGACGACGCCGCGTTTCGAGAATTCCTCCTCGTAATTCTGGATAAGCGCGCCCTGTCCTATGGCGGCGAGCGCCTGAAGCGTCGGACTGAATTTCGGACGCTCGGCAAGACCGAGACGTCCCATACCCGCGCCGATAGCGCCGGAACTTACGAGCGTCGTGTAAACGCCCCGCGCGTGAATTGCGCATAGTTCGCCGACCAGACGCTGAATTCGTTCCGCGTTGAGTCTTCCTTCCGCAGTCGTTAAAACGTTCGTGCCGACTTTGACGACGAGGTGTTTTGCGTTTTGGACGATTTGCTTTCTGTCTAGAGCGACCATATTTTACGTTGTGATCGCGTCTGCGATCGCAGTTCAAATTTTCGTTGAAAAGGGGCTTCACAGGGCGAAACGCAAACGGAACCGCCCCGCAGTGAATACGCTCGCGATATTTTCCGTGTAAATCAAAAATCTGTCAATATGAATTAACGACTTGCGCGACGCCGAAAGGAGGCTTTTTTTATTTTCACAGACCGTCATATTTTCCGACGACGACTTTTCTAAAACAAAAAGGGCGCTAGAATGGATAAAATTGAGCGTTTTGGTTCGTTTGCAGTTCGTCTTGCCGACAACGCGACGGCGCAACGGTTCCTATTTGTTGAGGGAAAAATATGCTGATATGGCCGGCGATCGACGTCCGCGGCGGACAATGTGTTCGACTTCGACAGGGCGACTACTCGCAGGAGACCGTCTACGGGACGTCTCCTGCCGAGATGGCTAACCATTGGCGCGAAAAAGGCGCGAAGAGGCTCCATTTGGTCGACCTAGACGGCGCGAAAGACGGCGCGACGACGAATTTCGAGCCGATTCGCGAACTCGTCGAGAAGGTCGCGCCTTACGGGATCGAGTGCGAACTTGGCGGCGGCGTTCGCTCTGAGGAGACGATTCGACGCCTGCTCGGGATAGGGCTAACGCGTCTTGTCATCGGCACTCTTGCGCTCAAGAAGCCGGAATGGTTTGAAGACATGAGTCGGAAATTTCCCGGCAAACTTGTCTTGGGGATCGACGCGCGCGGCGGAATGGTCGCGACGGATGGTTGGCTCGAGACGAGCGCGACTCCCGCGACGGAACTTGCGAGGAGATTCGACGGTCTTCCAATCGCGGCGCTGGTCTATACGGACGTTGCGACCGACGGGATGATGCGCGGTCCCAATATTCCCGAATGCGTCGCGATGGCGCGCGCGACGTCGATTCCCGTCGTCGCGTCCGGCGGCGTTTCGCGACTCGACGACGTTCGTCGTCTCGCCGACGCGGGGCTGTCCGCCTGCATTATCGGTCGGGCGCTCTATGAAAAGACGATCAAGCTCGAAGACGCGCTCCAGTTTGAACGCGGGTGACGGCGCGCGACGAAGGGTCTTTTCAATTTCGAACAAAGCTCGGTTCCAGTTCACAAAACAGAAACGACATGAAACCTCGCGACGATTCTGAACGCATTGTCATAACGGGCGTAGGACTGACGGCGCCAAACGGGAACAATCTCGCGGAGTATCGCCAAGCGCTCCTTAACGGAAGGAGCGGGGTTGTTCCCTACGAAGTTCGTTATTTTGGCAAGACGCTTGCGGGACTCTGCGATTGCGACGTGACGAAATATCGTTCGCGACGCGAGGTTCGACGCGGAACGCGCGCGGGCAGCATCGCGGCGTACTGTACGGGCGAGGCGATCTCAGACGCCGGACTTGCGTGGGCGTCCGTTCCAAAGGATTCCGTTGGAGTCTATATCGGCGTGACGGAGCATGGCAACGTCGAGACGGAAAACGAGATTTATCAAATCAAACAATACGATTACGACTGCGCGTACTGGTCGCACCACCACAATCCTAGGACGGTTGCGAACAATCCAGCGGGCGAGGTCACCCTTTCGTTTGGGATAACCGGACCGCATTACACGCTTGGCGCGGCTTGCGCGGCGGGGAACGCGGGCATTATTCAAGGCGTCCAACAACTTCGACTTGGCGAAGTCGATCTTGCGCTTGCGGGGGGCGTTTCCGAAAGCGTCCACACGTTTGGGATTTTTGCGGCGTTCCACGCGCAAGGGGCGCTTGCCCGACACGACGACCCGACGAAAGCGTCGCGACCGTTCGACGTCGACCGCAACGGGATTGTCGTTTCCGAAGGCGGTTGCGTTTACGTTCTCGAACGTCTTTCCGACGCGAAGAAACGTGGCGCGAAGATTTACGGCGAAATTTTGGGCTACGGAATGAATTCCGACGCGACGGATTTCGTGTTGCCGAACGCGGAGCGTCAGGCTCAGTGCGTTCGCAAGGCGCTCAATAACGCCGGACTCGCCCCCGATGAAATCGATATCGTAAACACTCACGCGACGGCGACTCATGCGGGCGACGCGATTGAGATCCAAGCGTTGCGCGACGTTTTCGCAGACGCTAAGAAGACGTACATTAACAACACAAAGAGTTTCATTGGGCATGCGATGGGCGCCGCCGGGGTCCTTGAACTCGCCGGCAACCTTCCTTCCTTTGAGGACGGAGTCGTTCATCCGACGATTAACGTCGATCGCCTTGACCCCGAATGCGAAATTCGGAATCTAGTCGTCAACAAGCCCTTTGAGGCGGGACGCGTTCGAACTATTTTGAACAATTCGTTCGGCATGGTGGGGATTAACGCCGTGACGATCGTAGGGAAATACGAAGGAGACTGACGTTTCCTTTCGCGCGCCAACGTAAAACCAGATAATTGGGGCGGCGGCGCTCGTTCTTGTCCTAGCTATTCGTTTTAGGAGAATCTTTCGATGGCCGTTACGGTTGAGGAAATTAAAAAGAGTATCGTCGACATCCTGTTGGGGTTTGACGATACGATCGATCCCGAATCGATTAAGGAAGACGTTCCCTTCCGCGAACAACTTGAACTCGACAGCATGGATATGCTCGACATTGTGCTCGCGCTTCGGCAACGGTACAGACTTCCGATTCCGGAAACGGACTATGTGCATCTTCAGACGATGAAATCGACCGTCGAGTATCTTCTACCTCTACTCAATAAAGCGGAGTGACGGGAGAGACGCGGTTGTCGCTTCGAGAGGATCGGAGAACGTTTTGCAGATTTTAAGTCCTGATAGAATTTTGATTTGCGATTTTGCATTCGGATCGCGCGCCTGGCTCAACCTTAGCCGCCGTCCAGGGGACGGCTTTATTATCTGACGATTCGTCGTTAGATCGGAAAAGGAACGAGTCTCCGCAATGCGACGCCGTTGGAGGCGTTTTGCGCCCGCGGTCTCTCGTTAGGCAAACGCGAGAACGAAAATATTTATTGCAAAGGATCAAACAGTCATGACTTCTGAAAACGTCAACGCGACGGAGCAGCCCGTCCGCAATATTCTGATTTTCGACACGACGCTCCGCGACGGCGAGCAGTCCCCCGGCGCGAGCATGAATCTGGAAGAGAAACTGCAAGTCGCTCAGGCGCTTGTTGAACTCAAGGTCGATATCATCGAAGCGGGATTTCCGATCGCTTCTCCCGGCGACTTTGAGGCGGTTCAAGAGATTTCGCGACATGTTAAAGGTTCGAGAGTCTGCGGTTTGGCGCGTTGCGTCGACGCCGATATCGACGCGGCGTGGGGCGCCCTGAAGGAAGCGGAAACGCCGCGTATTCACGTCTTTCTCGCGACGAGTAAAATTCACCGCTCGTTCAAACTGCGCATGACTCAGGAGGAGATCATCGAACGCGCCGTGGTCGGCGTCAAGCGCGCTAAAGGGTATTGCGACGACGTCGAATTTTCGCCTGAAGATGCGTGTCGCACCGAGATTGATTTTCTCTGCAAGGTCGTTGAAGCGGCGATCGACGCCGGCGCGACAACGATCAACATCCCCGATACCGTCGGGTATACGACTCCGACGGAGATGACCAAGCGCATTCAAACGCTCTTCAATCGCGTCCCGAATATCGATAAAGCAATCGTAAGTACGCATTGTCATACCGACTTGGGTATGGCAGTTGCGAATTCGCTCGCCGCCGTGATGGCGGGCGCGGGTCAGATTGAGGTCGCGATCAATGGACTTGGCGAGCGCGCCGGCAACTGTCCGCTCGAAGAAGCTGTCATGGCGCTGAGAACGCGTCGCGATTTCTTTCACGCGGACACGCGAATCATCTCGCAGCGTCTTGTGCCGACGAGTCGCGTTGTTTCCAAGGTCACCGGGCTTATGGTTCCTCGCAACAAGGCGATTGTCGGTCGCAACGCGTTTGCGCACGAGTCGGGAGTTCACCAAGACGGCGTCCTGGTTGGGAGTGGTGGTAGGGATGTCGTTGTCCTTTTTGCACGACACCATCGTTGTCGCACGAATCATTATCAGTGCGGCGAATGCTTTAAGTAGTGCTTTTCTGTACATGTTGTTGATTATTGTATGATTTTTGTTGTTTATACTATTGTCTTTTATTCACTGGTTTATTGTGTGTGTATTATTCATGTTCTCCCCTGT
>CAMZHY010000109.1 GCA_947307005.1 uncultured Planctomycetaceae bacterium | reverse complement strand
GCTCGTCGCGTACAGACAGCCGATAACGTTAGACTCCATTCTTGAGGTTCGAAGCGGCGCCGCGAACGTCCTTTCGCAACTCGTCAAACGCGATCTGGTAACCGTCGAAAAGCAGACGGTCGACAAGAAAAAGATCTCTATTTATCGAACCACGGATCGCTTTCTAAAGCTTTTTAACCTGAAGTCGCTCGACGAGCTGCCCGTCATTGGCGATATCGATTATCGCTGAGAACGCTTAAATCGACCTTTTCACGCTTTTGTCCGTGATTTTTCGCGTCGTAACGACGTCGCGAGGATTGAACGCGGCGTTTTTTCATTTTCGCCTGTAAAAGCTTGCAACCGCACGTTTGCACGGTTATAATCGACGGCGAGCGCGAGTTTCCATGAAGCGGCGCCGACGGAGTTTTGTCGCCATAGTCCAATATTCGGCGCGACGTTTTCGACGCGCTATTTTGCGAAAGGAATATAGAATGAAACGAGTTTTTACACGTCGTGATTTTATGCGAACGACCGCGCTAACCGCCGGCGCCGCCGCGCTTTCAGCGTCGATGAAGAACGCCTCGATCTTTGCCGCCGAGGTGGAACAGCCGTACGTGACGAAACTTCACAGCGCCGCGATTGTCGGCGAGATTAACGCCGAAGAAATTGAAAATCTCGCGAAACTCGGCTACGAAGGCGTTGAGACGACTCTCTGGGACGTCGATCCCAGCAAGGCGATCGAGGGACGCAAGATTTGCGAAGCCAACGGCATTAAGATTCATTCCGTCATGCGCGCGTGGACGAACGTCAACCAAGGCGCGGACCAGGCCGCGGCCGACGTTAAAACGATCGAACGCGCCCTCCGCGCGGCGGGCGCCTACGGCGCGTCCACGATTCTGCTCGTCCCCTGCCGCGTCGGCGGAAAAGCGCCCGCCCCTTGGGACTTCAAGATCGATTTCGACCCCGACACGTGCATGGTTAAAACCGTTTGCGAAGGAGACAACGCGCCCTACGCCGATTACATCAAAGCGCAGAATGAAGCGACGGAAGCCTCGTTCAAATACGTCAAACAGGCGATTCCCGTCGCCGCCTACGAAGGCGTGACGATCGGCCTTGAGAACGTATGGAACGGGCTTTGGTGCGCGCCCGAGTTCTACGCCGCGTTCGTCAAGGCGTTCGACAACGTATGGGTCAAGACGTATTTCGACCTTGGCAACCACGTTAAATACGCTCCCACGGAGGACTGGCTCCGCGCGCTTAAGGGCACGATTTGCAAGCTTCATATCAAAGACTTCCTTTTCAACAAGGAAAAACCGAACGGCGGCGATTTCGTTCCGATCGGGACGGGATCCATCAATTGGAAGTCTGTTCGCGACGTCGTTGAAGAGGTCGCTTACGACGGCTTCGTTTCCCTTGAAAGCGGCGGATATTCGCTGGAACAGCACGCCAAGATTTTCCAGAACTTCTTCCAGGGCAAGGACATTCTTGAAGGCGTCTGACGCCGTTTGCGCCCAAACGTTCGCAGGCGGAACGGCCGGTTTGTTTTAATGGAGACGCGAAGGAACGACGCTTTAACGCGTTTCTTCTTTCGCGTCTCTTTTTAGAGCCCGCTCCGAAATGCGGAACGTTCGATCAGCGCGACTTTTTCGCGTTGTTTCGGGGTATTGGCTTCTCGTTTTTTCATTTTTTTCTTACGGTAAATCATCAAAGGCGGTTTCTATGTTAGACGACGAAAAAAAAGACGGCGCGACGCCGACTCCGTACCACACGACGCTTCGATGCGCGACGATCGTCGGTAAAATTAACCCTCGCGAAATCGAAGAACTTGCCGCCGCGGGCTACGACGGCGTCGAATCTCGTTCGACCGACGTCACTCTTGAGGAGGCGCGAGAAGCCCGGCGCGTCTGCGAGGCCAACGGCATTAAGATTCATTCGGTGATGAGAAGCGCCCGTTTCAATCGCGAAGATTGCGTCGCGGGCGACGTCGAGGCGCTGCGGCATGGAATTCGAGTCGCGGCCGCCTACGGCGCTTCTTCCGTTTTGGTCGTGCCCGGCGCCGGAGTTCCCGCGCCCGCGTTGCCTCCATGGGAGTTTCGCATCAAGTTCGATCCTGAGACTCTTATGGTTTCTCAAATTTGCGACGGCGATTCCACGCCCTACGCCGAATATATCGCCGCCCAAAACGAAGCGACAAACGCCGCTCGGAAACACCTCCCCAAAGTTCTTGACGTCGCCGCGTACGAGGGCGTTAAAATCGGGCTTGAAAACGTTTGGAACAATCTCTGGCACGATCCGAATCTCCTCGCCGCGTTTATTCGTTCGTTCGACAGTCCATGGGTCGGTTCGTATTTTGATCTTGGCAACTACGTCAAATTTACGTCGACTGAAAACTGTCTGCGCGCGCTTGGCAAGGGGATTATCGTCAAGCTGCACTTCAAAGATTTTCTCGTCGATCGCTCCCTTCCTAACGGCGGCAAGTTTGTTCCCGTTGGGCTTGGCTCCAACGATTGGCGCGCGATTCGTCAGACGCTGGACGATATCGACTACAACGGCTTCGCGACGATTGAGTTTGAGGAGTCGGAAAGTCCAAAGCTTTCTCATCGTCAACAGGTTCAGAAGTTTAAGAATTTCTTCAACGGCGTCGACGTCCTCCAAGACGTTTGACGACGGTCGTCCGTTAAGACTTAGAACGTCTTTTTAGAAACGAGCGGCGCGCTTTCTACGGTCATTTTCTCGTAGAAGGCGCGCGTTTTTTTGCGCGATCATCGCAGACAAAGATAAACGCCGACGTGCAAAAGGACGCGTCGGCGTCGACAATTAAGAACAAACAGGAGCGCGGACGCACCGCAAGGAACGCGTCGCTCCAAGATATCGCCGTCGAGTGGATCAGACTTCGCGAGAGGTCGGAACGACCCAAACCTTAAGATGCGATTCGACCTCGTGACCGAGGTAAATGCGCACGGAGTATTCCGCGAGCTGCTTCAGAGGACCGTCGAGACGGACGTTGTCGATCGAGATCGAAACGCCGACGTTTTTGAGCGCGTGAACGATTTCCTCGGCGCCGATCGATCCGTAAAGATGACCTTCTTCGTTCGCGTTGGCTTCGAGCGTGATCGTCGTCTTCGAGATGACGTCGGCGAGGTCGTGAAGCGAGGCGAGCTGCTGACGCTGAAGCTCGGCGAGCTCCGCCTTATGCTTTTCAATCATTCGACGATGGTGATCGGTCGCGTAAGTCGCGAGTCCCTGGGGAATCAGATAGTTGCGAGCGAAACCCGGTTTGACTTCGACGACGTCGCCCTGTTTGCCGAGCGAATCGACCGATTGAATGAGAAGAAGCTGGATTCCGCCGTTGGGACCCTTAGGCAGACGCTTGCCGGTGCGAAAAGCGTTGCGAGCTTGCTTTTTCCTAACTTGAACTTGCATCGTTGTACCCTATATGATTATTCTCGTAAAAATTATTTCGTTAATATCGTAACGTTCCGCGCTGTGAAAAGGGAAGGTCAGAAAGGAATTTCTTCGCCCCCTTCTTGAGGATAGGAACCGCCTTGGGACGGACCCGCGGACTGCTGCGGATACGAAGAACGACGACCGCCGTCCTGCTGATATCCGCTCTGCTGCTGATATCCGCCTCCGCCTTGCTGGTAATCGGAACCGCCGTCGGAACCGCCGCCGCGAGCGCCGAGAAGCACGATGCGATCGGCGATGATTTTGACCTTCGAGCGTTTCTGACCTTCCTGTTCCCACGTGTCTTGCTTGAGCCGACCCTCGACGAGAATCGGACTTCCTTTTCTCGTATAATCGTGAAGGATCTCCGCGCTACGCCCCCAGACGGTGACGTCAAAGAAATTGGCTTCTTCGATCCAATTTCCGCTTTGATCTTTACGACGTTCATTGACCGCAAGACCAATGTCGACGACGGAGGTTCCAGACTGAATGCTACGAAGTTCGGGATCTCTGGTGAGATTGCCGACCAACACGACTCTATTGAAACTAGCCATAAGAGCGACGCTCCGTTTTATCGTGGGAAGATTTACGTTAAAACCCCAACCTCAAGAACGCGATACGGTTCGTCGACAAGACGACCGATCGCTCGCGTAAAACGCGTCGATCAAGAGGTTGCGCGGAACACAAACGACCGTCCTGACGGCAAGTCAGAAGGCCTCGTCGACGGACGCTTCGTCCTCGTCGTCGTCGTCTTCGTCGTCCTCGTCAACGGCGTCGACCTTAACGTCCGACGCTTGACCCTCGGTTTCCGAGGCGGGTTCCGCGAGAGAACGCTGAAGAACCAATTCCTCGAGGCGAGAATCGAGCTTAATCGTCAGGAAACGGAGCACGTTGCCGTTGAGACGGAACTGGAGATCAAGTTCCGCAACCTTGTCGGTCTCGATCCGATAATAGATAACCCAGTAGACGCCGCGAGAACGGTTCTTAATGGAATAGGCCAATTTGCGCTCTTCCCAAAGACGACTAACGCGGATCTTACCGCCCAATCCCTCGATCGTCTTCTCGAGTTTGCTCGTGATTTCTTCCGCGTTTCGAGAGAAAACGTCGGAAGGCAGAATGAACATCGTTTCGTAAAAGTTTTCTTTAATCAAGGTTTTGCTCCTCGTATTGCGCGCGGTTTTTTAGAACCGCCCTCGTCGATTCGACGAAGTTTGTCTTCATGTAACGAACCGCTTTCGCCGTTCGGAACCACCGGCGTTTCCCACGACCTTCCGCGTCAACGCCGTTAAAGGTTTCGCGAAGCCGACAAACGTCGAACCAGAATCAACCTGAGGACGAAGAACCGCGTTGGGAACGCCGTTTCCGGATCAAACGCCGACTCAGGGCGACGCCTATTTTTTCGTCCGATTTTTTTCGGCGACGTTATATCGGTTCATCGCCTCTTGGGCGCCCTGTTCGACCCAGAGGCGCGCCGCGTCGGCCGCGTTCTGAATCGCTAGATCGATCTCGTCTTTTTCGTCCTTGCGGAACGGGGTCAACACGAAGTCGACGACTTGATCGGTCGAGGAGGGACGTCCAATCCCGATTCTGATTCGCGCGAAATTCTGAGTTCCCAATTTGGCGGCGACGTCTTTTAACCCTTTCTGACCGCCGCTTCCGGCGGATTCCCGAATCCTCAATTTTCCAAGAGGAAGATCAAGATCGTCGCATACGACGAGCAGGTCGGTTTCGGGATTGAGCTTGTAGAACCTTATCGCTTCGGAAACGGCTGTTCCGCTCAGGTTCATAAACGTCGTTGGACAAAGAAGGAGAACGTTTTTTTCTCCGATCTTCGCGTCCCACGCCTCGGCGTGAAACTGATTTCGCGGTTTGTCAAACGAAACGCGCTTCACTAATTCGGCCAAAACCATATAGCCTACGTTGTGGCGCGTCTCGCCGTATTGCCGTCCAGGATTGCCCAGTCCGACAACGATCTTTTCCGGCTTCATTCTATTTTTCGGCCTTCTTTTGAAGACGTCGATTACGATCCGCAACGCCTTCAACATGAGAACAATCCGAAAACTACTGACTGATTTATTCGCGATTTGCGATACGTCGCGTTCATGAAACGCGCGTCGCGGACGCGACGACTAAGAGACTCACTCCGCCTCTTCGCCTTCCGCCTTCTTGCGTCCGATAACTTCGGGTTCTTCGCCGTCGGCGGGAGCTTCTTCGGAAACTTCGACGACAACTTGAGGCGAGCACTCGACAACGAGCGTTTCCGGATCGACAAGAATCTTAACGCCTTCGGGCGCGACGATATCGGCGACTTTGATCTGCTCGTTGAAACCGAGATCGTTGATGACGACGTCGATGTGTTCGGGCGCGGTGGTCGGTTCCGCTTCAATTTCAATTTTGTGCAGGTGCTGCTTAACAACGCCGCCGTCTTTGAGTCCAGCCGCTTCGCCGCGAAGCATGACCGGGACGGAAAGCTGAACATGCTCGTGCTCGCTGACGCGGGTAAAGTCAACGTGCAGAACCCTGTCGCCCCATGTGTTCCACTGGACGTCTTTGATAAAGGCGCGTTCGGAAACGTCGCCGCCGAGAATGACAAAACGGCTGCCGTGGCGCAAAGCGGCTTCAAGGCGATCCGTAGCGACGGAAAGGTTTACGACTTCCTTTTTGTGACCGTAAAGGACGGCGGGAGTCTTTCCGCCCTCGCGGAGTCGACGGTTTCGGCGTTTGCCGACACTTTCACGGCGTTCGACCGTCAGCGTTAAAAGTTCGACCATTATAGTCCCCTTTGAGGAAAAAGCGACGTCGCTCGCCATAGAAGGACACGGCGTCTTTCATACTCCGAGCGACGATGTTCGTCGATCTAATGATAGATCGCGCCCAATTATATCGGAAATATGACGGGCGCAAAGGGGCGGTCGTTGCAAGTCGTCAAAATAGAAGAGTTTTTTGTCTTTTTTCGCAAAAATAGGACGAAATGATCGCCGTTGCGGCGCCTTTTAGACGTTGTCGACGGTGTTTTTTTTCCCGCATAAAAAGAATATCTGAGATTCTTCGACGTCTTTCTACTTGAAAGTCAAAAAGCGCGCCTCTACCGACAAGACCGTCTCCATTTCACGACTGACTCTTCTCCAATTGGAGGAACAACGCTGAGAGAAGCGACGAGACGCCGCCAACCAAGTCTTTGAATTTTAATATAGACGACGTCCTTTGCCAAGATTGCCTATTTTCTTGGTTAGGTTGTTTAAAATCGGATATTTTGATAAGGTTTTTCACACTTTTTTGGGCGCGTTGTAGTATTTATGTAGAAAATGATGTTTTTGGGAATTTTTTAGTTTGACGCAGTGGAAACAGGCTGTTAAAATTACGCCGTCGTCGATTGAGCGGCGTCCTTAACGACGTCGTTTAGCGCGGCGACCCGCATGTTTGCCGCTTAAAAGCGTCGCATTGCAAAAGTTTAACAAGGGATTTTTTTCGAAAAGCCCTTGCGAAAATTCGAGCGTCGGTTACAATTACCCGAGGTTCCTCCTTTTTGTGGAATCGAGCGTCGGGATTTCGCCCTTTCGGGACCGCCGGCGTTCTTTAACCGTGTAACCCTTTAGAATAACGCGACTTAGCCGTCGCCAATCGCGCGCCAGCCGTCGCAGACGTAAGATCGTTTCGGTTTCCCAATTGTCGTCACCCACGGAATGCAAGCGCCCGTTGCGGGGGTCCGAAAGCAATCGATCTAGCGTGCTGCGACGGCTTTTTTTTATCTAGTTTTGCCGCCTTTTGTCTTGATTTACGCGTCTATTAGCGCGAGACGTTTCCGAGGATAACCTCGAGTTTTTCACGGATGTTCGGGGCATGTTTTTCTCGACTTTGACTCTTCTTTCGTGTATATTAGTTCTAGAGAGTTACGGGACGACGTCCCTTCGTTTCAATCAAGTATGAACGAAAGTGTAGATATGAGCGAATATGTGAATTCCGACGCGCAGCCGGCGCCCAAGCCGGATATCTCTGAAGAGACGATGGAACGCTTGTTTTTTTGGGCGCGCGATCGCGTCGCTTCCGTCGTCGCGACCGCGCCGACGCCCGACGCGTCAACGCTCGGAGAGATCGCCGATTTGCCCGTCTTGGGCGCTTTTGTTAGTTTCAAAAAACGCGGAAGATTGCGCTCCTGCATGGGATATATGAGCGAGGGAATTCGTTTGGGCGACGCGCTCGATTCCGCCTCCGTAACCGCCGCGCTTCGCGATCCGCGTTTTCCTCCGATTAGCGCGAACGAATTCTATGATCTTGATTTAGAGGTCTGGATTCTTGGCGCGATGCGCGAGATTCAAGAGAATGGCGACGCGCGTCGCGACGCGTTTAAAATCGGTCGCGACGGCCTTCAGATCGTAGGACGCGGACGTCGAGGATTGCTTCTTCCGAGCGTTCCCGTCGAATTAGGATGGAATCCGGACCAGTTTCTCGAAGGACTCTGCGATAAGGCGGGACTTGCTCGCGGCTCATGGAGGTCGGACGAAACGCGACTTTTTGCGTTTGAAGGAACGTCTTTCAAGAAGCCTTTCGTTTGGCATGTTAGTCGAAATCCCGAACTTGCAAAGATCGTCGAACGTTTGCAGAACGATTCCGAAGGGACGTCTCAAAACGCGGGACGTCCGACTTTTTCGTTCAATCCGAACTTTTTTGGACTCAGCGCCCCCGCGACTCGATCACGCCAAACTCCGCCCGATTATTCGAAGCAAACGCGTCCCGCCGCCGTTGCCGGCATGTTTTATCCCGGCGATCCTAAAGAACAAATAGCCGCGCTCGACGAAATGGAACGCGGTCTAGAAGCGCCGACGGACGAGCTTTGCGCTCGCAGCGCGATGATTCCGCACGCCGGGTGGATCTACTCCGCAAGTCTTGCGATGAAGACGCTGCGACGTCTTGAAGCGTCTGAGACGATCGTCGTTTTGGCGCCGAAACATCGGGCGGAGGGCGCTAATTTTGCCGTTATGCCTTATGGCGCGTGGGATTATAAAGGCGGAACAACGTCGAACGATTTGGATTTTGTCGACGCTTTCGTCGACGCGCTTCCAGAGTTTCAAAAGGATCCGCTCGCCCATCGTTCCGAACATTCGATTGAAGTGCAACTTCCTCTTCTTGCGCGACGTTTTCCGAACTCGAAGGTCGTGGGAATACTTATCGGACGCGCGACGCAAACCGAACTCGATTCGATGGCGGAACGGTTTGCGGCGCTTCTGACCGAACGCGAAAAGGCGGGGAAATCGCGACCGGCTCTCGTTGTCTCGAGCGATATGAATCATTACGCGGACGATGAGACGACGCGTCGAATCGACAAAATTGCGACCGACGCGTTGGAAACAACGGACCCCGTCGAACTCTTGCGGACCGTCGTTGGACGCCGTATTTCCATGTGCGGAATATTGCCCGCCTATTTCACGCTTACGACGCTTAAGAAGCGCGGCGAATTTTCCAGCGCGATTCGCGTCGGCTACGCGACGAGCGGCGACGCGAGCGGCGATCGAGAGCGCGTCGTAGGTTACGCGGGTTATCTTTTTAGGTGATTGACAGGATAAAACGTCTTTTGGGAGTTTTAGGACGCTTTAACGCAAAAACTAGCGAGGTTCTTTTATGAAAGTCTATCAGCTGACGACGGTTTTTCTTCTGGGATTGTCAAGCGTCGTCGCAATATGTCGCGCTCAGGACTCCAAGATTGTCGTCGCCGGATCCGACGAGAGCGCGCCTGTCGCTCAGAAGATCAGTTACGCCCCGACCGGCGCGCCGTTTCTTTCCGAAGACTGGCTTGCCGACTTCGCCGTTCCTCCTCGCGTTTGGCGACCGCTGCAAATCGTTCATGGACGCGATCTAACGGATCCGAAGACGTCGGAAT
>CAMZHY010000108.1 GCA_947307005.1 uncultured Planctomycetaceae bacterium | reverse complement strand
CGCTCGTTGGCGCGGACGTCCGGTTCGTTTTATTGTTTGAATAAGACGCGACGTATGAGATAAATAATGAAAAGCCCGAATCCCTTTGTCGGCGATTCGGGCTTTTGTTTTGACCCTTCTCGGGGCGGGTCTGGCTCAATAAAGTCGACAGTCGCGTCATGTCAAAAGAAACGTTTTAAAGAATCTGACGCGTCGCAACTTTCTATGCAACCTTCTGATCGGCAATTTCACGGACCCTTTCAAGAGAAAGGTCAGTCAATTCAGCGATTGAGTCCAGAGAAAAGCCGCCGCGCTGAAGCAGTTTCCACGCGAACTCCGTTCTATTATTTTCCGTAGTTTCCGCCACAGCCTCGGTCACAGCCTCGGTCACAGCCTCGGTCACAGCCTCGTTAATCAAATCATCCATAAGCTTGCACATTTCTTCTCTCCCTTCTTCGGTTTCTTTGAAATATCGAACGACGTCGGCAATTACCTTGAAGTACATCTCGTCGGGATTCGAACAAGTTAGATCATGAACGAGCTTGCCGAGTTCCGTCGCGGCGTCGCTATGGGCGCAGTTTACGTAAATAATATGCTCGCCGTCGCCGAAAAGACGACCCGATTTAACAATCGTACGTTCGATGACATAAATCGGTTCTCCTTCGCCGAGAACGTCGCGTTCTGTGATAAAAATAACGTAACTCTCGCGCAAATCCTTGAAAAGCTGGCTCTTCTTTAGCGAGTTGCAATCCATAACGCTAGAGTGATACCGAGCCCTCCTAGGATCCGCGTTGGCGCTTGACTGTTGAATTTCAATATCGTATTCGACCCCGGCGTCGTCAATCGCGTCGATATCGAATCGAACGCTACGTCCCAAAAAATTCGTAAACGTCTTCTGTGTCTCGACATGAACAACATGCAGGTCGTTCCGTTCCATAATAATCCGAAGGACAAACTCAGTCAAGCTAAGATTGTCGCTAAAACAGACGTTCATGAAGTCGTCGTCCATGAGTCTGAAATTTTGGATTATTTGGAGATTCTTCTGCTGTTGTTTTTCGTCCGTCACGGTTCGCCTCGAATGACTGTTAACGCGAAGTTATTATACCCTTCAACGTCCCATTTTTCAATCGCGTTCCGTCATTTATCTGCAACGCGCGGGGCGGCGTCACTTCTTTCGGTAGCGAACGACGGTCGCGGCGCCTTTTTGGCCGAGGACGAAGGGATAGCGCGCGAGCTCGGCGCCGGAAAGGTCGCGCGTTTCGGCGACGTCGTAGCCGTTGTTGAAAATCTCGACGCGATACGTCGCCGACGCGTCGAGCGCGCGAAGTTCAAGCTCGATCCCGAGATAGGGCGAGTCCTTCTGGCGGAAGAGATAGACGACGCCCTCGTCGAGGTCGGGGCGGTGCAGTTGCCACGCCGTGATCGCGCCCGTCCCGCGGACCGCCGGGGTCAGCGGATAGAAGTCGCCGTACCAGAATTTGCTGTTCTCTTTCGCTTCCGCGATCGCGGCGCGCGCGGTCGCCGGGTCGTAATCCCCGTCGAGGAAGTTGAACTGCATGATCGCGCCGGGATTCGCCGCGCTTCGGAACGTATAGGGATCCGAACTCCACGCGGCGCACGAGTAGAGCGGAAGATACTGCGTCAGCCCGAGCGTCTGATTCTGATCCCATTCCGGATGACCGGGCCAGCAGCACGTGTCGGAACGCCACAGCGGAACGGAGCGGCTGACCGTCTCAAGGTCGATTCGCCGCCCGCCGGACGCGCAGTCGTCGATCCACAGACCGGGATTCTCGGCGCGGATTCTGTCCCACATCTCATAAAGTCCTTCGACGTAACGGATTTCCGTCATGCCGACGCGATCCGGCGCGTCCGCGCCGCGCCAGAACGGCAGCGGATCGATGTTGAAGTCGGTGCGGAAAACGCCGACCTTGAACTCGCGGATTCGACGCAACAGCAACTCCGTCAGGAACTTGCGCGCCTCGGGGTCGTTGAGTTTATAGAGTCCGCCCTTCTCGCCCCCGAAAACGTACTGGGGATATTTCGTCGCGATCTCCGTCCCCGGCGCGACGCGTTCCGGTTCGAACCACAGGACGAACTTCATCCCGAGTTTTTCGAGCGCGTCGCCGAGCTCTTCCACGCCGTTGGGGAAATTATTCGGATCGGAATACCAGTTGCCGACCCCGTTCGGGAACCCGACGGGGAACCACGCCGCGTCGAACCAGTAGCAGGTTCCGCCGATCTCTTTAACGAGCTTCGCGCTCTCGATTTGCGCGGGCGCCTTCTCCCAGTCGGGTCGTTTGCGGTAATATCGGTCGAAGCACTGTCCGAGGAACTCAAGCTGGACGGGCGCGCCCTCGACTTTCGGCGCGTATTCGAACATGAGAAGCCTGCGGAAGAGCGCCTGCGCCGAAAGACGGTCGCTTCGCCACGGCATGACGAGAACGCGCGGCAAGCGAATCGTTTCGCCCGGATAGAGAACCGTCGCAATCTTCTCCAGCCCGACGTTGATCTTCACGAGCGACTTCGCCTGCTCGACATTCTCAAAAGACGCGTTCCACTGGCCGCTCCACCCGCACGCGACGAACAGCCCTTCCGACTCTTCCGCATCGGAATAGAGCCGCGACGCGACGTTCCAGAAGGGGAAAACGCCGTTCGACGGACGCCCGCCCACCGGCGCGAATGTCTCCTTTTGACCGTATCCGACGTTCTTAACCGTCGGCAGCCATGAATTGTCGTTGCAGAAGTCGCCCGTGAGCGTATGAATCGCGGCGTCGGCGCGTTCAAACCCGTACTCAAACGCGCCGTCGAGCGTCTGGACGTCCTCGATCAGCCCGGTGTTTTCCGTCCCTTCGTTCGTAAAGCGCAGAACCCAGTCCGCGGCGGCGAACTTCTCAAAGCGTCGGACCTGCGCGGAGACGGTCAGTTTCGTCTTCGGGTCGGTCCATGAATAGACGTCGTTAAGCGCGTCGAGTTTTTCGCGTCTAAACGTCCACGAGTCGAGAAATTCGCGCGACGAAACGCCGTTATATCGGAACGAAAACGGAACTTCGGACGTCATGCGCGAAACGACCGCGTCGGTAAGCGCGTATTCCTTCCCCGACGCGGCGACCGCGACCGGCTCGAGCCAGTTCCCTTGGTCGCAGTTCGGGCCGTCGTCGGCGTCGTCGATAAGAAGCGCGAACTCGGTTACGGGCGGGTCGAACGCGACGCCGACCTCGACGGGCGCGTCGACGCCGCGAACGACGTCGGAACGCCAGACCGTTTTGCCCGACGCCTCGACCGCGCCGCGAACGGAGCCGCCCCCGGCGTTCGTCGCGATTCCAAATTTTGCGTGGAAACTCTTGACCGGCTCGGAAAAGAGAACGCGCCAACGCGCGTTGGAGTGCGACGCCAGCCCTTTCTCGAAAACGACGCCGTTCGGAAATTCAAAGCGTTTCGCGACGCACGTCTCGTTGAAGCGCAGACGGCTGTAATCCTGACGCTCGACGACGATTCGACACGCGCCGGGAAGCGCGACCGGCTCGACGTTTTCTCCCGCGAAAACGCGCCGCGTCCATTCGTCGACGGCGGCGATCTCGCCCGGCGACGGCATGAGCGCGTCGTCGACGAGAACGGGCGGAACCCTTGTGAAATCAGACGTTTCGGCGGCGCGACCGACGCCGGTCGTCGCTAGAACCGCCGCAAACAGCGTCGCGGCAAAGATGGAAAACGCTTTCATAAACGACCTCTCAAACGACGTCAAAAAAGACGCGAACGCGATATGAAAACTCCCGTCGATCGGGCGCTTGCGAGAAGCGTCGCAACCGGCGGGAGGGTAAGAACGCTCAGACGAAAACGGGAATTACTTCGCCTGATTCTTGTACGTCTCGTAGCAGTCGAACGCCTGATCGACGGTCGCGCCGTTGTGGACGATTTCGCGAACGGCGAGGAGCATCGCGACGGGGGAATCCGCCTGGAAGATATTGCGGCCCATATCGACGCCGGCGGCGCCTTGGTCGATCGCGTTCTTCGCGAGCTGGAGCGCGTCGCGTTCCGGCAGTTTCTTGCCGCCCGCGATCACGATCGGGACCGGGCACGCGTTCGTAACCTGCTCGAACTTCTCGTCGCAGTAGTACGTCTTGATGACGTTCGCGCCGTTCTCCGCGCAGACGCGGGTCGCGAGTCCGAGATAGCGAGAATCGCGCGTCAGGTTCTTGCCGACGGCGGTGACGCCAAGGGTCGGGATTCCGTAACGCTGACCGAGGTCGACGGTCTTCGTCAGGTTGCGAATCGTCGAGCCTTCGTGATCAGGATCGCCGATCGCGACCATAATCGCGAGGAGCGAGACGTTCAGACGAACCGCTTCCTCAATGTCGATGAGCGTTTCGTCGTTGAGGCTCGTGAGAATCGTCGTGCCGCCGTCCGCGCGGAACGAAATCGGCTTGTTCGCCGTCGGAGGAATCACGGAGCGGAGAATACCGCGCGTGCACATGATGCAGTCGGAGTATTCGATCAGCGGGTTGATCGTCAGGTCGATGCGCTCGAGTCCCGACGTCGGGCCCATAATGAAGCCGTGGTCAAACGCCAGCATGACGGTATGACCGGACTTTTTATTGAAAACCTGGGAAAGACGCGACTTAATGCCATAAGACGCGTTTTCGTTGCCCTTGAGGAAGAACTGTTCTTGAGTTTGAGGGACGCCGACGCCAAAGCTTTTCGCGTCGATATTGCCTTCGTTATCAGCCATGTTTGAAATTCCTGTCTGTAAAAGTAAAACACGGAACCGCGCGGACGCCGTCGTCCGCGCGGGCGTTGTAGACTCGTAACGTTAAACCGCGTCAGGCGTTTGCGACCGCGTCGGCGAACGCTTGGAAAATGAGCGCGAGACTCGTCGCGCCCGCGTCTTTGCTTCCGCGACTGCGCTCGCCGAGATTTCGAGCGCGTCCGAACTTCGCGACGTATTCGCTCGTCTTTTCGGCGCCTTCTTTCGCGGCGGTCGCCGCGGCGTTAAAGACGTCGGCGAGCGTCGCGCCGGGATTCGCGGCGATCGCGGCGGACATCGCTTCGATCGCGGGGATCATCGCGTCCATCATCGTCTTGTCGCCGACTTGCGCGGTCGTCATCGTCTTCAACATATCGAGCCCGGACTCGTACATCTTGACGGTCGCGGCGGGATCGAGTTCGTCCGACGTCGCGCCGGAACTCAGTCCCATGTAGAAGGAGCCGTTCAGCGAGCTGGTCGAGCCGCCGGTCGCGGACATGATCCCCATCGCGACGTTCGAGAGCGCGTCGGAGAGTCCGCCAGGCTGCTGCGCCGATTCGACCGCCGCCTTGAGCGTCGCTTCGATCGCCGTTCCATGGTCGCCGTCGCCAGTCGCCGCGTCGAGCGCGTTGAGTTCGTCGAAACGCGCGACGACGCTCGCAAGCGCCCCTTTAAGGGCGCTGACGAGAAGTTCTTTCGTAAATGTGTTCGTCATAACGTCCTCGCGAGGTGAATCAACGAACGACCCAGTACGGCGTGTCGCACGGCTCGTTGTACATCGCGAGCGTCTCGTCGTCGAAGACGCCGACGAACATCTGGAATCCCGCCGCTTCTTGGACGGTCAGGATTTCGGCGCATTTGCTCGCGACGATCTCAAGCCCCGCCGCCTTCGCGACTTCGTACGCCTTGCGGAAGACGACGAACATTTCCATCAGGGTCGTCGCGCCGCTGCCGTTGATGATCAGGCAGATCTTTTCGCCCGCCTGCGCTTTGATCGCGTAGAGGAGCTTCTTGCACATCGTTTCCGCGACCCAGTCGGCGCTCTGCATGAGTTCGGGACCGTTGCCGCCCCCTTCTCCGTGCTGGCCCATGCCGATTTCCATCTGGTCGTCGGCAAGCGCGCCGATTTCCTGACCCGCCTGCGGGTGCGTCGCGACCTTAAGGGTCACGGCGAGCGTCGCCATGCGCTCGTTGAAGCGTTCGCCGATCGCGAGGATTTCGTCGACGCTCATGCCCTTCTCCGCCGCCGCGCCGAGAATCTTGATGAGAGGAATGCAGCCGCCGAGTCCGCGACGCTCCGAGCGAGGCGCTTCCGCGCCGGGCGCGATGTCTTCCGCCGTCACGATCTTCGAGACTTTGATCCCTTCTTTTTCCGCCATCATGAGCGCCATCGCCGCGTTGCGCTGGTCGCCTTCGTGGTTCAGAACGACGAGGATAATCCCCGCGTTATCCTTGAACATGCGCAGCGCTTCGACGATCTTCGGCGCGCCCGGCGCCGCGAAAATATCGCCGACGACCGACGCGTCGAGCATTCCTTCGCCGACAAACCCGCTCAGCGCCGGTTCGTGCCCCGCGCCGCCGAGCGTGACGATCGCCACTTTATCCTTCGATTTCGGAGTCGCCCGAACGACGATCTTTTCAGAAACCAGCTTGATCTTGTCGGGATAGCAGAGCGCATAGCCCTCGAGGAGTTCGTTCGTAACGCGCTGCGGGTCGTTCAAAAATTTCTTCATAACCATCGTGTCTGTTCCTTGTAAAAAGGCTGATTCGTTCGGGCGTCGCGCCGCTTTCAAGGGACGCGAACCAACGCCGTTTCCAACAATATAACAAAGTCGATTTGAAAAAGAAAGAGCGCGGGCTAGATTATCGGGGGTAAACTTTTTTCACGTCGCTCTTTCCTCGATTTCGCCGTCCCGTCAGAGGGATAAGACGTATTCGATCAGGTCGTCCTGCTCCTCCTTCGAGAGCGCGTCAAACTGACCGTCCTTAACGCCGTGTTTCCCGACCTCCAGAAGCTCGCGAATCGACGTATACGCGCCCGTATTAAGATACGGCGCCGTTCGCCAAACTTCGACGAGCGTCGGCGTGTCGAATTTGTCGTAGAAGTCGTTCGGATCCTGCGACCCGACGCGGTGCAGTCTCAGATCGGTGAAGTAATTCGACTCGAGATGACACGTCGAACACCCGATTTTTTCGCTGTCGAAGAGCTTCTTGCCGCGCTTCGCCGACTCGCTCAGCTCGCCGTCGACCAAGTGCGGACTAGGAACGGGCTTGAGCGCCTTGAGATATTCGTCGACGCACTGCGCGTTTTCTTCCTTATACGACGTGAAGAGGATATGGACGAAGCCCGCGCGCACCGCCGTTTCGCCGTCGGCGCGGATTCCCGTGATCATGCACGGCGGCGTCTCGTGCGCGAGGAGCATGCTCTTCGTATTCTTGAGGTTCCCCGTCCCGTCGTTGAGAAGGTCCCAGTTGAACCCGTCGGCGCGCGCGTCCGGGTGGCACGTGACGCAGCTCAGCCAATGTTCGAAGCACGCGGTCGCGTCGTGGAAGAGAATCTCGCCGCGTCGGCGCATCGTCAGGACGGGCTTCGGCGCGAGTCGCGCGAAGGAGCGGTCGACGACGACGCCGCGCATCGGCTCGCTCTTGACGAGCGGCGTGAAGCGCAGCGGCGCGCAGACGTTCGGATCGTCCCCAACGGACGCGAAAAGCTCGGCGCTCGCTTGGTCTTCTTCCGCGACAAGCGCGTCTTTGACGACGATCGGCTTGCCGTCCGCTTCAAGATCGGCGACGCCCGCTTTTTCAGCCGCCGCTAGGGTTGCGGGCGGCTTCTCATGGCGGACGTAAGAGTCGGGGAAATAGCTGTACGGAGGATTGAGATTGAGCGTCGCGCGACAGATCGCGTCGTCGAAGTAGGAGAGGACGTAGACGTCGTCCCCGCGCGAAACGAGCTGACGCAGTCCTTTGAACCCGAACTTAACGCGAAGTCGGAACGGAAGCTGCACCTCGCCGTTGGCAAAGGACTGGTACGAGTAGGCGCCGTAGCCGGGTCGCGCCCATTCGGGACGGTCGTTAATCTTTTCGATCAAACGCTTTAGCGGAAGATAGATGAGTTCGTCCGTCCCCGCGATCGACACGATCAGCCGCTCGCCGTCGTCGGAACATTCGACGCCCCAAGGGTTTCCGGAGCCGAGTTCCGCGTCGTCGAGGAAGAAGATTTCGACGAGTTTCTTCTCTTCAAGGTCGATGCAGAGGACGCAGTTTTCCGAGATCCAGCCGCCGGAAACTTGACTCGTGATCGACGTGTACGAACACTGGACGGCGGAGATGAACGCGTGGCGCCCGTCCGCCGTGATCGCGACGTCGTGCAGAAGGTTGTGCGTGTTGTAGAGTTCGACGACCGACAGCTCGCCGCTTTCAAAGTCGACGATTCGGACGTTCGCGTGGGTGAAGTTCAGATTCGCGGGCAGGTCCGTGATCCGGTTCGCGACGACGAGCTTCTTTTGATCCGGGGTAACGGCGATCGCGTACGGTTCGCGCCCGGCGTCCCAAGAGCGCGTCTTCTCGAGCGTCGCCGCGTCAAACTCTTCGATCCGACCGGCGAAACAGGCGGCGACGTAGATAAAGTCGCCCGCGTCGGTCGAGCGCGTCGCGACGTCGGTCGGAGTGTGTCCCGCCTTGACGGTCTTTTCGAGCTTGAGGGGCAGGATTTCGCGGGCGTCGTCGGAGCGTTTTGCGATTTCGACGAGCGCGAGGCGACCTTTGTCCTCGCCGCCGACGATCGCGAGCTTCGTCTCGCCGGGGAGAAACGCGAGCTTCGCCGGGCGGAAATCGAGCGCAAGCCGTTCGCCCGGCGCGGTTCCGTCGACGCGGACGCGTTCGAGAACCTTCGCGTCGGCGCCGAGAACGTAGAAATATTCCCCTTCCGCGTCGAGGACGAAATCAGAGGGACCGAAATACCGCTCGGACTCTTCCCCGAACTCTTCGCCGAGCGTCTCGCCCGAGGTCGCGGAATAGGGCGAGTTCACGCCCTGCGCGGACGCGGTCGTCGCGTCAAGAAGCGCGAAAGCGCAAACGGTCGCGGTCAGGATTGTCGCGCCATATCGGATGAGGTCGGTCAAGGTCGGTCGGAACGTCATGGACGGCTCCATTCTGCGTTGAGGGTTCGTAGTCGTCGCTCGGTCGCCGAGCGTCATCGCGCCGCAAAACCCGCGCGGGCGCGTCTCTTAAATTCTATGAAAAAAAGGCGTCGACGCAAGCGCCGAAACGCGTTGACGAAGGAAGGAACGATATTATAATACCGCGCAATTCTACGGAGGACTCTCTATGAACAAGTCTATGGACGTCAAAACTCTCGACGACGCGAAAACGGTAAACGCGTCTGGTAAAAAGAGAATGAGCGAGGAAACACGGGGTCTTATCTACACGATCGTATCGACGGTTTGTTACACGATTTCTCTCTCGTCGCTGCGCGGAATCACGAACTATCCGGAGGTCAGTTCAGACTGGTCGATCGCGGTCAAAGAGCTGACGACGGTCGCGTGCGTGACGCCTCTTATCGTCGTTCAATGGCTGCGCGGAAAGTTCCGATTCCCGACGTGGCGAATC
>CAMZHY010000107.1 GCA_947307005.1 uncultured Planctomycetaceae bacterium | reverse complement strand
CGTAACGAGACACAAAAGGGAGCCGGGCAGCGCCAACGTCGCGCCGGAAACGACTCCCCATGCGGCGCCTAGCAGAGCAAACTCCGCCTTCTCTCCTTTTTTGACAATAAACGTGGGAACCGCTCCCAAAACGGCGCTCAAAGCAAAGAGCAGAAGGCGTTTTGTCTGGCTTGAGGGATCTGACGAATTAAGCCCCAAAATCATCGGAATCGCTAGGAGAACAACGATTAGCGACGCGATAAGAAGAGACCGAGGAGGTCGTTTTTGGTCAAACCGAACAAATCCCAACATTAACGCGACAGCGGCGAGCGCCGTGATGAAAACGGACAAACCGACCGTTATAAAGAGAAGTCTGACAAAATCTTCGAGAATAAAAGACGTTAAATCCAATTCTGAAGAAACGTCGGCAAAGCCGTCCGCTAAAATGGGTTTCCAAGCTTCGAAACTATCCGCGAATTCATTCCAGCGAAGGCACTGATCGTTCGTTCCAGTCCAACCTCCGTAAAGAAATGAGGCGCAAACAATCAAGGAGATAAAGCAACAAAGCGTCTCCACTAGGGGATAGCGAAAACTGATAGGTTCGTGACAATCCCGACATTTTCCCCGCAGAACAAACCAACTGACAATGGGAACGTTGTCATACCAACGGACGGACGCGCCGCACTTAGGACAATGCGACGGTGGAGAGAGGAGACTCATTTTTTCTGGAACGCGCCAGATAACAACGTTTAGAAAACTCCCCAAAGACGCGCCTATAAATGCGGTCAGAAAAACAAACGCGAATAAAACAAACGACGTCATCTGCCCAAAAGTTTCGTAAAGGATGCGGAAACGTCAATCAGACGTTCCGCGCTTCGGTTTCGGTCTCGTCTTCTTGCGATGAAACCACGGCGAGGACATACATAACAGGCCAGCATTTCCCCGTCAGAAACAATCTCCGCCCCTTAGCGTCGAAAGCTAGGCCGTTAAGAACGTAATCGACGCTCGTCTCAAGTCCTTTGGGAACGAGGTTGGCGAAATTCAAAGCCGACCCGATAATCTCCCCCGTCTCCGGATTGACGCGAACGACGTACTTCTGTTGAAACACGTTTGCCCAAAGTTCGCCGTCGACATACTCAAGTTCGTTAAGGTTCGCGACGGATTTTCGTAGTCCGGTTTTTGTCGTAAAATGAACGTCAATTGAACGCTTCTGGCGGAAATTCTCCGGATCCATAAAACGAATCTTTGACGTGCCGTCGCTCATCGCAAGCGTCTTGCCGTCGTAAGCGAGTCCCCACCCTTCGCCCCGGTAACGAAACTCGTCGACCTGACGGAGCGTTTCTCTATCAAAAACGAGGCACGCGCGTTCCTGCCACGTCAGCATATATAATCGATCGTCGACGATTGCAATCCCTTCGGCAAAATACTCTCGCGGGATTTTAACCTGCCGAATAACTTCAAGGGTTTCCGCATCGACGCGTCGAAGAAGCGACCTTCCGTACCGACCGCCGCTTTCGTAAAGCGAAGCCCTGTTCTCTTTTGAATCCCAAAAATAGGACAGGCCTTGCGTATACGATTCCGTTCCCCGCTTACGCTGGGCCAGCAGCTTAAACTCAACGTTTTTCTCAATAGTCTTTTCTTTCGCCCAAAGCGTCGAACGCGTCGCGCTAAAGACGCCGCAAGCTGCGGCTCCCGTCAGCGTTTGCTTGATGAAATCGCGTCTCGAAATCATGAAAACCTTCTCCGCGTTGTCTCAATTACGAAAGGACGAAGGAAACGCCCAGTCTCTTCCCGAAAACTAAGCAACTTTCATTAACGGCGCCGCGCGCGCTCGAGGGCGGTCCGAAGGAATCGTCCCGTCTCGTTGTTCTCAAGCGCCGCAATTTCCTCCGGCGTTCCCGTCGCGATAATCTGACCGCCGCCGTCGCCCCCTTCCGGTCCCATATCGATAATCCAGTCGGCGACCTTCATCACGTCGGTAGAATGTTCAATGACGACGACGGTATTTCCACGATCGACAAGACCTTGAAGAATAGCGAGCAAATTCCGAACGTCGACGGAATGAAGCCCTGAAGTCGGTTCGTCGAGAAGATAAAGCGCGTTGCCTGTCTCCTGTCTACCCAGTTCTTTCGCCAACTTGACTCGCTGAGCCTCCCCTCCTGAAAGGGTCGCCGACGATTGACCCAACGTCAAATATCCAAGACCGACGTCTTTAAAACTGTCAAGGTAACGCTTAAGTTTTTTGTGAGCTGCGAAGAACTTCGACGCTTCGTCAAAAGACATGTCGAGCACGTCGGCGATCGTTTTGTTGTTGTAGCGGACTTGGAGCGTTTGACTGTTGAATCGTTTACCTTCGCAAACGGGACAGACCGTATAGGAGTCTGGGAGGAAAAGATTCTCGATCTTTATCACGCCCAATCCCTGACATTCTTCACAACGACCGCCGGCGACGTTGAAGCTAAAACGACCGTTTTTGAACCCGTACGCCTTAGCGTCTCGAGAACTTGCGAAGAGTTGGCGAATTTCCGCGTAGACGTCGGAATACGAAGCGGGATTGCTTCTTGCGCTGCGTCCGATTGGCGCCTGCGTAACCTCGACAATTTTGTCAATACGGCTTGCGCCGCGAATACTCCGGAACAAAGACCGTTCGTCCTCGTAAAAGGGCGTCTCAATCTCGTCTCCAACATAACTAACGCGTTTTCGGAGCGCAGGAACGAGCGTCTTGGCAAAGAGGGAACTCTTTCCGGAACCGCTAACGCCTGTGACGCAGACAAAAAGTCCGAGAGGAAGCGTCAACGTCACGTCCTTGAGATTGTTGGTTCGAACGCCCTCGAGCGTAAGCGAACGCGTTTTTACGACCTTGCGACGTTTTTCTGGAATCGATATCGACTCTTTTCCGCTCAAAAACGGTCCCGTCAGAGAACGAGAATTCTCCATGACCTCCTCGGGCGTCCCTTCCGCAAGAACTTCGCCGCCGCCAGCGCCGGCGCCGGGGCCAAAGTCCACAAGCCAATCCGCGTTTCTGAGAACGTCTTCGTGGTGCTCGACAAGAACTACCGTATTGTTATGTTCCTTAAGCGATTCAAACGTCTCGAGCAAACGCTCCGTATCGCGCGGGTGCAACCCCGTCGTCGGTTCGTCGAGGATGTAGCATACGCCCGAAAGATTATTGCCGAGAGCGGTTGTCAACCGCACGCGTTGCAACTCGCCGCCGCTCAACGTGTCGGCTGCGCGATCAAGCGTCAGATAACCGAGGCGCAGACGCGACATTGCGCGAAGACGAGAGACAATTTGCTCAATGATCGGCTCGGCGACCTCGCGTTGGGGTTCGTCAAAACTCAATTCTTCGAACCATTCGAGCGCTTGATCCACGCTCATAGCGGTCGTCTCGCCAAGGGTCCTTCCACCAACGGTAACGGAACGCGCCTCGCGGCGAATCCGCGTTCCTCCGCATTCGTTGCAAAGAACGCTCCCGCGGAAGTCGGTCAAATATTTAAGTTCGTTGTCGCTCTTCGATTCGGAGAAAACCTCGTCAAGCGCGCCGATAAGGCCTTTATATTCGGGAGACGAGTCTCGTCGCTTGGAATCCTCTCTGCCTTTAACGCCCTTCGCAAGGACGCCAAGGTCGGAAACGGCAAGATTCTCCATAACGGCGTCTTCCGATTCTGAGTCGAGCGCTTTCTTTAAAGAAGTTGCGTTCGCGTTTAAGAGAGCGGTATCTTCCGAGGTCAGAACAACGCAGTCCTCTTCATCGCAAGGCGATCCATAGAAAAAGAACTCGCGAACGCGATCGTCCCATTGAGACAAAGGCTTATCGTAGGCGTCCGGTTCAAGTTTCCTGAATTCTTCTAGAAGTTTCTTGATTTTCCGCTGCGCGCCCGTTGAGAGTCCCTTGCCCAGAGACAAGGCCCCGCCTTCAAGCGTCAAATTTGCGTCTGAAATCAAACGTTCTGAATTAAACGCGTCGTAACGACCAATTCCACCGCATTTTGGACAGGCGCCATATGGACTGTTGAAACTGAAAGAACGCGGCTCTAATTCTGCGTAGCTGACATTGCATTTTGGACAGGAATAACGATTGCTAAAAAGGATATCCTTCCAAACGCTTCGCGTAGAACCAGATTGAGTTATCTGACGTTCTTTTTCATAGAAACAGCAAACAAGTCCGGCTCCAACCTCAAGCGCCTTCTCTATCGATTCCGTCAATCTCGATTCAAGGCCTTCGCGAAGAATCAAACGATCAATAACCACCTCGATCGAATGAAGCTTTTGCGGATCAAGTTTAGGCGTCTCCGATAGTTCGACGATAGCGCCGTCGACGCGCGCGCGCGTCCGTCCCGATTTAATCAAACGCTGAATCACGTCTGAATGCGTTCCGAGTTTATCGTGAACAACTGGCGCAAGAAGCATAAAACGGGCGCCTTGCGGGAGTCGTTGAATCGCTTGCGCGATCTGTTCCGAAGTCTGTCGCTGAATCGGACGTCCGCATTTAAAGCAGTGCGCGAGGCCAACCCGGGCAAAAAGAAGACGCAAAAAATCGTAAATCTCCGCGACGGTCGCAACCGTGCTTCGAGGGTTAGGCTCGCTGGGGATTTGCTTAATGGCGACCGTAGGCTGAAGTCCTGAAATTGAGTCGACGTCAGGTCGAGGCAACTGGTTGAGGAATTGACGGGAATATGTCGACAAACTTTCAACATACTGACGTTGCCCTTCGGCAAAGATCGTGTCAAAGGCAAGCGAACTCTTGCCGCTGCCGCTAGGCCCAGCCAACGCCGTCGTCCGATTGCGTGGAATCTTGACGTTTACGTTCTTAAGATTATGCGTCCGCGCGCCATGAACGCTAAGGGGAGGCTGAGTAAAGCGACTATCTTGGGACTTGTCGTTCTCATTACGACGAATCTCTTCCATGCTAGAATCCCTTCCCTTCTTGAAAAAAGCCAACGAATACGCAAATCAAACGGCAAAAAATATTTTGACGTCTTGAAAAACCTTTGAGCTCAGTCAATTCTCGGCGTATCGTCTAAGAATTTCGCGGTAGACGGTCTCAAAAGGCTGCCCCGACGCGGAAGCAAGCGCCGCGCAATCTTCATATTCCGGCGCGACTGAAACAATTTCACCAGCCTTAGTCGTTCCGATTTTAACACGAGCCGGGCCATACGGCGTTTCAATCGTTTTAAAATATCGCGCAAGGCTATACCGACGCTTGATTGTTTCACGAACGCCAAAAACGCCTGTGTGACGAATAATTAAGTCAACGGCGGCGGCGCGATCGCGCTCCCTGACAAGAACGCAGAAACGCGACGCCGGGCGTCCTTTTTTCATCTGAATTGGTTCAAACCAAACGTCGAGAGCGCCCGCCTCGAAAAGAGTCGCGGCGGCGGAAGCAAGACGTTCGCCAGTCGCGTCGTCGACGTTCGTTTCTAATTCGCACAACGTTTCAGAAGCGTAAAGCTCGCCATCCAACGCGTTTTCCGTCTCAAATAATGAAACGCGAAGAAGATTGGGGCGATTCTTCATTTCATGGGTTCCAAATGAATTTGCCGTTGCGATAAGTTTTGCGCCGTCGGGAATGGAAACCTTGTTCCAAACGGCAAAAAGCGAGGTCGCCGTAGGCGTCAGCATTTCGAACGGTTCGACGTCGTACGAGATAGGAAGGGCGTATTTACGCAAAAGATTCGCCACGGCGGGAGCGGGAATCGGATAAACGCCGTGGGCGCAACGGAAAGTCCCCTCGCCTATCGGAAGAGGCGAAAGAGAAACGCCGTCTATTTTTAAAAGATTCAAACCCAACGCGCACCCAACGGTATCGACAATCGAATCAACGGCGCCAACCTCGTGAAAATGGACGTTGTCGACAGCCACGCCGTGAACCTCCGCTTCCGCTTCCGCGAGCGCGGAAAATGCGGCAAGGGAGTCGTTCTTCGTCTTTTCGTCCAACGAACTGCGTTCCAACAACAGACGTATCTCCGCCCAAGTCCGACCATGAACATGGGGTCGCGCTCCGTCATGTTCATGCTCATGCGAACATTCGTTCTCATGTTTGCAAACGTGTTCGCACTCGTGTTTGCGGTCTCGCCCATGCTCGTGTTCGTGTTCGCGACTATGTTCATGTTCGCCGCCAAGATTCACCTGTAAGTGAATTCCAGATACCCCGAAACTACTCTTTTCATCGATCTGAAAAGAAAAAACTTCGTTCGGAATCAACTCATGAATCTCACGTTCGACGATTTGAAGATCGACGCCCAATTGAACAAGAGCGCCGAGTATCATATCGCCGGAGGCGCCGCCTACGCTGTCAAAACGCAGTATTCTCATGTCAGCCTGAAATTCCTTAAGAATGATGGACAAACGGAAATGAATCGCGACAAAGGACAATCGTCCCTTGGGAAAAATCAACGCTCTTCACGCGCTTTAATAAACGCTTCGACGTCGCGTCGGAAAACGTTCTGCGCTTCGCCCTGTTTGGGAACACCGGCGACCGCAACCATATAGACGGCGACGATTCCTGAATCGCGAAAGACAACCGCCTGAGTTCCATACGCGCCGCCATGTCCAAAACTCTCGTCGGAAACCGTCACGCCAAATCCATAGCCCGTAGCGACGCCGTCGCCCGTCTGCTTCGACGAAATCGTCTTGACAGCTTCCTCGGAAAGAATACGTTTGCCCGTCGCGCCAACGCCGGCGCCGCCAAGCATCTGATAGAACTTAACAAAATCTTTCGCGCTGGAGAAGAGTCCGCCGCCCCCTTCCGCATAGCGGGGCGAACCGTCGTCAAGGGAAGGCGTTTGCGTAAATCGAATCGGTTTGAGCGCGCCAGTCTCCGAATCCCAAGCGTAAGGAGTGGCAAGGCGTTCGAGTTGATTTTTGTCAGGATAGAACGTCGTGTCCGTCATTTCAAGAGGATCAAAAACACGCTCCTTGAGAAATTGCTCAAAAGGAACGCCGGTAACCGCTTGGACGGCCGCCTGCGCGACGTCGATTCCAAGATTGGAATAGGAATACCTTGCGCCCGGCTCGTCAATAAGAGGCGTCATGCCGACGGTCGTCATAAGTCGATCAACCGGCAACGAATCAATCCCATAACGTTCCTGATAGACGGTAATAAAGCGCAAACCTGCGGTATGACTAAGCGCTTGACGCAACGTAGGCTTTGAAGCCGCGGGCGTCAGAACAATTGAACCGTCCTCCTGCGCGCGTCCAACTTTAAGGTCTTTGAGCTGAGGCAAGTAATTTTCGACCGGTTCGTCAAGATCAAGCAGACCTTCGTCGACGCAAATCATCGTAGCAACGGCTACCACAGCTTTTGTGTTAGACGCGATCCAGAATTGGACGTTCTCGTCCATCGGCCTTTTAGAGGCGACGTCGGCCCAACCGACGGACTCCGAAGCTAAAATCTCGGTCGGAGACGCGACAATCACTACGGCTCCCGGCATGGCGCCGTCGTCAACGTATTTCTGAAAGTCCTTCGCAAAATCAAAATCAGCGGAGAAAGCGGGCGAAACCGCCGCAAAAATCAGAAGTCCAAGTAAAACGCGCGTTATCTTCATCCTGTCGACGCTCTGCGGTAAAACCGCTGAAAAATATCAAATCGGGATAAAAAAACGCTTCTCTAGGGCGTCGCGAAAAGACGTCTTTAAAGAAGCGTTTTCTTTTTCTGATCCTCCTCAAAGAGAAAGGAACGGGCGACCTTTTCTCAGTCGATAATCTTCGAGATCTGGAATTCAATAATCCCAGACGCGCCTTCTCTCTTGAGTTCGGGAATCAAAGAACGAACCGCATTTTCATCGACGACCGCTATCAAATCGACCCAATCGGAATCGGCAAGGGGCGAAACGGCGGGCTTCTTCATCGCCGGCAAAACTTTCAAAACGCCCTCCAGTTTCTCCTTCGGAACGTTCATCATGAGACCAACCTTGCTTTCGGCGTCAAGCGTCGACTTAAGCATGAGAACGAGGTCGTCAATCTTAGCCTTCTTCCAAGGATCGGCATAAGCGGTTTTATTGACGATAAAGCGCGTCGTACTCTGCAAAATCTCATCAACAATACGAAGGTGATTCGCTCGCAGCGAACTGCCCGTTTCGGTAACCTCAACGATAGCGTCGGCGAGTCGAGGAGGTTTAACTTCCGTCGCGCCCCAGCTAAACTCAACGTTCGCTGTTACGCCGTGCTTCGCAAGATAAGACTTCGTAAGACCGACCGCTTCAGTGGCGATCGTCTTGCCCTCGAGATCGTGAACCGACTGAACCGGCGAAGATTCCGGAACGCAAAGCACCCAGCGGACAGGACGACGACTAACCTTAGAAAAAGTCAACTCGGCAATCTCTATGACGTCGGCGCCTGTTTCAACAATCCAGTCGTGACCGGTAAGACCGGCGTCAAGCACGCCGTTTGCGACGTAACGCGCCATCTCTTGAGCGCGAATCAACATGCATTCGACGTTGTCATCGTCGATTGTTGGGAAGTAACTGCGCTTCTCTATAGAAATATTGAACCCGCTCTTACGAAAAAGCTCGACGGTAGCGTCCTGAAGACTCCCTGCGGGGACGCCAAGTTTCAAAATATTATCAGCCATTTTCTTCTCTTCAAATCGAAACAGTTATAATAAACGGCGCGTTGCAACGCGCTACTGTCGTAATATGTTACTACTTCTTATAAACCTCTTTCGGATCGAATACGCGCTCGCCAACGACGACGTAGTCGTCTCCTTCAAGCTTACGGAAGAAACAACTCGGATAACCCTCGTGACAAGCGGATCCGCCGACTTGATCGACTTTGAGCAACAACGTGTCGCAGTCGCAATCAATGTAAATTTCGTGAACCTTCTGAACGTTGCCGCTCTCCTCGCCTTTGCGCCACAACTTCTGACGGCTACGGCTGTAATAAACGGCGTAGCCAAGTTTAAGAGTCTCTTCGTAACTCTCTTCGTTCATATAGGCCATCATCAGAACTTGGCCCGTCTGGTAATCCTGCGCAATAACAGGAACAAGACCGTCGCCCTTCTTAAAGTTAGGTCGAATCTTATCGCTAGAACAATTACAGGAGTCGCTCATCGTTATACTGCGTCTTCTTTTAAGGGTTAACAGTCAAAGGGCGAAAATTCCCAAGTTGAGAACCGCCGAAAAAACTACAGGGGGAAATCCCAAAAAAAATCCTCGGGAACCAGTCGCAAAATAATTAGTCTTTCTTCCTAGCTTCCAACGCCGCGCGAAGACTTAGAAGCGTCTTTAAATTGACGTCAAGCTGAGTTTGGAGGTCTTCCAGGGACGCTCGTTCCTTCTCAACGACATGCGCGGGAGCCTTGTTGACAAAATCGCCCGAAAGCTTCGCCTGTTTTGACTTGACGAACCCTTCGAGTTTCTCGACTTCCTTTTCTTTGCGGCTAATTTCCGTCGGAATATCTATAAGTTCCGCAACGTCGACGTAAACCTCTAAC
>CAMZHY010000106.1 GCA_947307005.1 uncultured Planctomycetaceae bacterium | reverse complement strand
GGGGCTTTAACGTCGGTTGAACGCACGTTTCACTTTCGTGCTTTTTGAGGTGGAGACGGCTTTCGCGCTTTTTTTGCCGTTGATAAAGAAAGACGCGCCGCGAGCTTCCCAATTGCTAGGGAAGTCGCGGCGCGTTTGTTTTAACGGCGAGCGCCGTCGGCGACGCTACGAGTTAGTCTTCGCGACCGGATTCGACGGTCATCTGTCGAATCTGGCGAGATTGAAGACCCGGCGAAGTTCCCGCTTGACTTCCTCGTTCGGAACCTTTGCGGTTCGCGATTTGGCGTCGTAGGTCAGGTAGCCGAGGTAGATCATGAGCGCCAGAAATTCTTCGGCTTCCGCCTCTGAATCGGGTTTGCCTTTGAACCAATGGGGGAGCTCCAACGTTTTGACGTCGACGGACGCGCCGCCGAGAAGGTAGGCGACGGTTTCGTCGAGTCTGTCGTCGCAATTGGCAATGAAGTCCGCCGTAGCGCTCGACGAGTACGGTTCGGCCCAGAACGCGTCGAGTCTTCCTTCTTCGAGGGCGCGCAGCGTCGAAGCGGGATTGTAGACGGTTCCGACGTTTTCAACCGCGTAACCGCCGTATTTCCGTTTCAATTCGTCGACGTTTTGGTCGCCCGCAAGCTTTCTAACGTCTTCCTCGTTGAAGCCGAAGTATTCGGCAAACGGACCCGGCTGCGCAAGGCTGTATTCCTTGAAAAGAGGAACGGAAACGGGAGATTTCTCTTCAAGCTTCAATAGAGGGAAGACGTCTTTGCGGAAGGGCAACGCGCCCGTTAGCACGACGCCCGCGACGGCTTTCGAAGTAAACGTCGCGCTGTCAAACCATGTGTTCGCGAGACAGAGATCTTCTTTGACGTCGCTCTCGTAAATCGAGGCGCCGCGAAGCGCGACGTCCCAACCGTCGATAATGACGACAAATTTCCTGTCGCTTCTCTCGACGACATTAATCATTTCTCTTTCGATATTGTCTTCGACGCTTTCAAATCGCTCTTTGCGCTTACTCGAACAGTCGCCGAGAAATTCGGCGGCGAGGCTGTCTCGGATCAACTCCGAGTAAGAATCCCAAGAAGAGTTCTCCTTGGCGTAAGCGAAGTAATTCATGTCGACGTAGAGAACGTTGTACTTGTTCAACTTCTCTTCATAATCGTCCGACTCGGCGATTTTCTTGTCGTTAAAGAGACTGTGCGAATCGCAAGAGCGATCGTAATAAGCAGCCAGCATTTTGGCGATCGAAGACTTGCCAAAGCCGCTCGGCAGACAGAGACAGGAAAGCATATGCCGAGTTTCAAGCGTCTGGTTGATCAGCTTGATAACTCCCGTCTTGTCGACGTAAGACGAACGATTCAGAACGGCGAAAGCTTCATTCCCCGGGTTAATTAGAACTCCCATGGCGATTACCTCATTCCAAAATTTTACACGCGACGCCTTAGGCGCCGAAAAACACAACATAGAAACCGCGCGACGCCTTGCCGCGCGACTGAAATATTCCCAAAACGCGACGAATGAAAAAAATAACTCCAGATCAAAACGTCTCTGTTTTCGAAACTCTCCCAAGATGGAGTCTATGCGCTTTGACAGAAAAGTCAAGCGCTCATGAGGAATATTTTGAGAAAAAAATATTTTATTAGAAAAGCGGCTAATTATCCCACTTTCCGCAAGCGTTTCGACGTCGTCGCGCGGTTGACCTCGCGTTTTCAGCCCGGAAACGCTCCGATCCCCTGAAGAATCCCCGCGATTCCGTCCGCCGCGACGTCGCCGACGATTTTGCCTTCCTTGTTGAACGTGTAGAAGTTCATGACCGTCGCGCTGAACGTTCGACCGTTGGGCGCGAGTCCCGCGAAGGGAGCCGTTCCGTCGAAAGTTCCCGAGCACCGCCATTGAACGGCGACGGTCGCGTCGTCGGCGACCATGTTTTCAAGCTTCCACTGGACGTTGGGGAAGCTCTTTCGCATCATTTCGACGACGCTCAAATACCCTTCGGCTCCTTTGAGGGGGACGGGAGAGACGGGCGTGAAGAATTCGGCGTCGGCGGCGATTAACTGGCGACCGAGCGTTAAATCGTTGGTATTAATACACTGTTCAAAGAGACGCATTGCGCTACGATTACGTTCAATTGTCGAGAGGTCGGTCATGATTCGGGTTCCTTAGGCAAGCTGGCGCGGACGCTGGAAAACGTCGGAGCGCGTTGGGAGCGGTTCGGAGGCGGAAGCGTTACGGGTTGTCGCGCAGGAATTCGCGGACGGCGTCCATGAACTCTTCGCCGAAATTCTGCAATTTAGCGCGACCGACGCCGTTGACGAGGAGGAAGTCGTCGGGCGTCGTCGGTTTAAGGCGCGCCATGTCGACGAGCGTTTTGTCGGTGAAGACGACGTAAGGGGGGACGCTCTCGGCGGCGGCGATCGCGGCGCGGAGCGTTCGCAACGTTTCAAAGAGTCTTCGGTCGGGTCCGTCGAGCGAGGATTTGTCGTAGATATTGACGGCGGTTTTGAGGAGCGTCTTCGCGTCCTTTTTCTTCTTGCCGTCGGGGCGTTTGAGAATCTTGACCTCGCGTTTGCCGCGCATGACGTCCCAGCCGAGGGACGTGACCTGCGGGACGGGAAAGTCGCAGTCGGGCGCGAGCGCGGCGATTCCTTGCGTGAGGAGCGCTTGAATCAGATAGCGCCAGTATCGCTTCGACTTGTCGGCGCCGACGCCGAAGGTCGGGAGCTCGTCGTGCCTCATCGCGGCGACTTTTTCCGTTTTCGAACCGACGAGAATATCGGCGATATGTCCGGCGCCGAAGCGGTTGCCGGTCCGCTGCATCGCGGAGAGCGCCTTCTGCGCGTCGATCGTCGCGTCGACGCGCTCCGCCGATCCGACGCAGAAATCGCAGGCGCCGCACTGGGTTGCGACCGGACGCGACGCCGCGTCCCCGTCGTCGTCGGAGGTTAGATCGATCGGACGGTACGTCTCCCCGAAATACCGCAGAAGATTGACGCGGCGGCATCCGTCCGACTCGGCGAAGCGAACCATCTCGTCGAGGCGTTTCGCCGCCGCCTCGCGCGCGACGACGTCCTCGTAATCGTCGAGGAACTTGCGCCGGATCGCGACGTCCTGATATCCGTAGAAGAGCGCGCAGCGCGCCGGCGCTCCGTCGCGGCCCGCGCGTCCCGTCTCCTGATAGTAGCTCTCCACGTCGGCGGGCAGGTCGCCGTGGACGACGAATCGGACGTTCGATTTGTCGATTCCCATCCCGAACGCGACGGTCGCGACGACGATCTGCGTCGCGTCGTTCGCGAAATTCTCCTGCGTTTTGATCCGCTGTTCGTCGGACATCCCCGCGTGATACCCTTCCGCCTTGTATCCCGATTTTTTGAGGAACTCCGCCGTCTGTTCGACCTTCTTACGCGTGGAGCGGTAGACGATTCCCGGCTCTCCCTCGACCTCGCGGAGGAAATCGAGCAGCTGACGATCGAAGTCGTCTTTGTAGGCGATCTGATAGAAAAGGTTGGGGCGGTCGAAAGAGGCGACGACGCAGAACGGGTCGCGAAGTTTGAGGGACGTCTTGACGTCGAGTCCGACCTGTTCCGTCGCGGTCGCGGTGAACGCGGCGATCGGACGCTGCGGGAAGAGGTCGGCGATCTGTCCGAGCTGGAGATAATCCTCGCGGAAGTTGTGCCCCCACTGCGAGACGCAGTGCGCTTCGTCGATCGCGAAGAAACTCGGATCCGCGCGGCGCAGCGTTTCTTTGAAGCCGTCTGAGTTGAAACGTTCGGGCGAGACGTAAAGAAGCTTGAGACGTCGCGCGTCGAGTTCGTCCATAATGACGCGCCATTCCTCGGTCGTCGTGACGGAATTGATCGTCGCCGCGTTAATTCCGTTGCGCCGCGCGGCGTCGACTTGGTCTTTCATGAGCGACAGAAGCGGGCTGACGACGACGGTCACGCTCGGTAGGAGGAGCGCGGGAAGCTGATAGCAGAGCGATTTTCCGCCGCCGGTCGGCATGACGGCGAAGACGTCGCGTCCGGCGAGAACGGTGCGAACGATCGACTCCTGATGGGGGCGAAACGAGGAATATCCGAAGACGTCGGCGAGCGCGCGGAAGATAGGGTCGTCTTTTTTCGCGGTTTCAGTCGTCGTCGGGGCGTTTGCGGGCGTCATGAAGGGCGGTCTCCTAATCGATGCGTTGGAGCCTTCATTATATCTTTTGTCGTCGACGCGTCGAGATTGCTTTCGAGTTCCAGCTTGACGCGCGCGCTTGTTTTCGCTAGAATTTCCCGGTCCTTTGCGAAGGTTTTTTAAGTTTCCGACTGGTCGTCGCGTCGGAAAAGCGTACAATACGGGAACCGCCGGGCGCGGACGCTCGACTCTTGAAACGAAACGACGGACTTTTGACGTCCGATTGACATATTTAAGGCGCTCGCTATGAAATGCCAGAAGTGCGATAAGCAGGCTGTTTTTCATATCACGGAGATGATCGACGCGTATCCGCTCGAGCTGCATCTCTGTCAGGATCACGCGTACGAATACCTTCATCAGAACGGGGCGGAGCCGTTCGGCGATCTCTGTCCCGCGCCTGAGCTGCGAGAGGCGACGGACGAGCTTGTCGCGGAAGATTTTCACGTTTGCCCCTGCTGCGGCGCGGGGTTCCAAGATTTCCGCGTGACGACCCTCGTGGGCTGCGCGAACGACTACCGTTTCTTCCACGATCGGCTCGATCCGCTGATCGTGTGCGTGCAGGGCTCGAACAAGCACGTCGGCAAACGTCCGGTGCGGTCGAAGGGCGGCTCGGCGCTCGGGCCGAAACTCGTGCGCATGAGAACGCGGCTCGCCGACGCGATCGAAGTCGAAGATTACGAGTTGGCGTCGCAACTGCGCGACCAGATCGCGGAGCTTGAAAAACAGGAGCGAGCGCTCGCGTCGAAAGCGCGCGGCGGCGAGGAAGAATAACGGCTGACGACGCGTCGACGCGCCGTTGGGATAGAGAGAAGAACGCGCGGCCCGTCGTCGACGGCGCCGCGCGTTTTGCGTCGAGGCGTTAGAATCCCGACGCTTCGGAGAAATCAAGATTATCGGTTAGACGCCATTCCTTGTCGGGGCCGAGTCGCATTTCGACGACGTTGAAATCGACGAGCGTCGCAAAGGAGGCGGCGCCGAATTCGGAATCGTAGGTTCCCGAAGCGCCGGCGCGGAACGAAACCCGGGCGCGCGGCGGCGACGCCAAACGATTGACTTCCAGAACCTTGAAGTTGGTGATCTTCGCGTTGCGAAACTTGACTCTTCCGACGTACATTCTCGCGAGCGCGCGCGTTTTCGTCGCGTCGTCGGCGATATGCTCGAGCGTTTCGTCGACGTCGCCCGCAACGACGGCGTTTTTCGTTTCGTTAATCGTCTTCCGGACCGCTTTCTCGTCGGTCGGCAAGAAGTAGACGCAGAAGACGCCAAGGAGCAGGGTCGCGACGGCCGCCGCGATTCCCGAGGTCAAGAAGACCTTCTTATTCGTTCCCGTCGCGACGGCGTAACCGACCGCGAAGATCGCCGCCGCGACGAGGATCCAGACGGGATAGTAGAGCGTGAATATACGCATGACTTCCTTTCGTTAAAGCGCCGTTGATTTGACGGAGTAACGGTCTTGGAGCCGCCAGACTCCGTCCTTTTCGCGCTGAAATTCGACCCCGTCGAGTTCGAGTTCGATTCGATAGGGGAGCCTGATCGGGGTCGGCCACGCGGTCGCGGTTCCCCTGACGGACGTTTTAAAGGAGACGGTCGCGCGCGGCGGGGTTCCGTTCAGGTCCAACTCGAGAATCTTGAGGTCGGAAACCGACGCGTCCTTGATCTTAACCGCGTCGCGATTGCGGCGAACGAGCGACCGAGTTTGCGTCGCGTTTTCCGAGACGAAGGCGAGCGCGCGCTCGAAGTCGTTTTCCGCGACGGCGCCGCGAATTTCTTCGAGCGTCGCTTGAATCTCCGCTTCCGCTTGCGCCCGAGCGCGCGCCCGTTCGAGATCGACGAGCGCGCGGACCGCGATGAACGCGAGCGAGACCGCGACCGCGACCGCGACCGTCGCCGCGCGAAGTTTCCGACTTCTCAAAGAACGCGCCGCGTCGTAAACGATCAGGACGGCGAGCGCCTCGACGACCGCGATCGCCGCCAGCTTCAGCGCGGTTCCCGTGATCATGGATGAATCCACGGCGCGCGGTATTCGCGGGCGAGAAGCGCGTTGGCCTCGTCGTCGTTCTTGACGGAGCCGGTCTCTTCGTCCCATTCGAGGGCGCGACCGAGTTTCATCGAAATGTTGCCGAGCGCGCAGCAGATCGTCGAAATCGCGCCCTCTTCGATATCGCTTCGCGGACGACCGCGGTCGGCGATGCGATCGAGGAAGTCGCGCATATGGTTGCGAACCGCCTCGACGCACTGGAGTTCCAGCCCCGGCTCCTTCTTATCCTGCGGATACTTGTCCGTCTCGTCGAGGAAATCGCCGCTTTCGACTTCGTTCGAATAATATCGATGGAAGTCGTACCCGAAGACGCTCGCTTTAAGAAGTCCGTTTTCGCCGTAGAAGTATCCGCCCCAAGGATGGCGACGGTCGGGGACTTCCGACCACGTTCGGTGATCCCAGACGACCTCGAGGTCCCCGTAATCGAAGACGACCGTCTGCGTGTCGCTGCAGTTGGAAATACCGCCCCTCTTAATGTACTGGCCGCCGACCGAATAGATCGTCTTCGGATAGCGCAGTCCGAGGAACCAGCGCGCCATATCGAACATGTGGACGCCCATGTCGCCGAGCGTTCCGTTCCCGTACTCCATGAAGTTGCGCCAGCTGCGACTGCGGAGGCACGGGTAATATGGCAGTTTCGGCGCGGGACCGCACCAGAAGTCGAAGTCGAACGCTTCCGGAACCTCCTCGGGCTCCTGTTGGAGCGGTCTGCCCGGGCCTCAGTAGAAGCTAAAGACCTGCGCCTGCCCGACGCGCCCGAGTTTGCCGGAATCGACGAAAAGTTCCTTGGCGCGCATGAGGTGCGTCGTGCTGCGTCGCTGCATGCCGACCTGAACGACGGCGTTATTCTTTCGCGCCGCCGCGAGCATCGCTTGACATTCGCGAACGTCGACTCCGATCGGCTTCTGCACGTAAACGTCGCATCCCGCCTCGATCGCGGCGATCGTCGTGAGCGCGTGCCAATGATCCGGCGTTCCGATAAGAACGACGTCGAGAGCGCTTTTGGCGAGCATCTCGCGATAGTCGTGGAACGTTTCCGGCTCCCGTCCGTCCTGACGTTCCGCGACGCGGCGTTTCGTGTTCTCGAGCGCGTCGCGATCGACGTCGCACAGCGCGACGACGTCGACTCCGTACGCCGCGGAGCCTTCTTGACCGACCTGCATGAGACAGTAGAGATCGACGTTGCCGTACCAGCCGGTTCCAATGAGTCCGACGCGGAGCGTTTTGCGCGGCTCTTGATTTTCCGCCTCCTGAGCCTTAAGATCAGGGAGGGCGCCCGTCGTCGCGGCGGCGGCGGTTAGCGCGCCGAGTTTGATGAAATTGCGTCGTTTCATAATTCGCCTTGAATTTTTGGAGTCGAAAATTGCGCCGCCGACTTGGAGAAAGTCGCGCGGCCGGGAACGTTCACGCGGGACATTGTATCGAAAAAGCGTCGTTATGGCAAATATTTCGGAAAAGATTCGTTTTTTTTTAAGAATTATTCGCGTTAAAATACCGCCGTCTCAACGGATTAAAGGGGCGCAAAGGATTTAAATAGATAAAACAGAGAAAGTTTGACGTTGAAAACTTGTCTCTGAATCGGATTTTTATCGGGCGTAATGATTCGCGAAAAAATAATTGGTATTGACCGAATTTCGCGTAATACTCATAGTAAAGAGAAGCTTCGTTTTCGCGTCCGTTTTGGCGACGCGACGACGGACTCGATGAAGAAGTCATGGGGAAGGGCATAGGAATAAGAACGATGGCGATCACAATCAAAGAAGGGACTCGCGCGCGGCTTTCGACGATTCTTGAAGGGGAGACCGCGTCGTCTTATCGTGACGCGGAGATCAGGGTCTGCGGAACGGACGCGACCGAATCTCTGCCGCAGGGGCTCTATATTTGCATGGAGAAGGATCCCGAGGCGGCGAAATTCTCCGTCGAGCGCGCGGCGTCAAACGGCGCGATCTGGGCGATTTTGAACGCCGCCGTCGAAAATGAGACGCAGGACGCGCTTCCCGCGACGGTCGAAGCGATTTACGTCGACGACCCGCGATCGGTCTACGCGCGGGCTTGTCAGGCGTTTCGCGGTTTTCCTGGAAAGAAACTGCGACTGATCGGCGTGACGGGAACGGCGGGCAAGACGACGCTTTCGCTGACGCTCGGCGGCGTTCTTGCGGAGGCGGGGATGAAGTTCGGACTGATCGGGTCGCTCGGCGTCTACAACGGCGGCGGGTTGCGTCCGCTCGCGGAGACGACGCCCGATCCGGAACGGCTCGCGGCGCTCCTCGACGAGATGGTCGACGCGGGCTGCGTCGGGGCGATTGTCGAAGCGTCTTCCGTCGCGCTCGCGGAAAAACGGCTCGCCGGCCTGGAGTTCGACGCGGTCTGCCTTACGAATATTCGCCGCGACCATCTCGACTATCATGGATCCGTCGACGCGTACCGCCGCGCGAAGATGCAGATCTTCCAGTATCTCAAGCCGGACGGAGTCGCGATCTGCAACGTCGACGACCGCGTGACCGAGGCCGCGATGCATCTGATTCAACAGCCCGTCCTGACCGTCGGCGTTCGTCCGACGAACAGCTCGGTCGCGGGGACGCCCGTCGAACGGACTCGCGGCGAGCAGACGTTCTACATTTCCGCCGGCTCCGACGCGGTTCCCATCACGACGAAGATCATCGGCAAAGAATACATCTACTCGTGCCTCGAAGCGGCGGCTCTTTCGGTCGCGTGGAAGATTGACCTCATGACCGTCGCGCGCGGAATCGAGCGGATCGAGTGCATCCCCGCGCGCATGGAGAGCATCGAAGTCGGCCAACGGGTCATCGCGGCGGGCATGAAACTCTCGATCGCGCGACCGCGCCGTACTCGCTGACCTCGGCGCTGGAGACGGCGCGCGACGTGACCCAGGGTCGAATCTTCTGCGTCCTCTGCGCCCCGAACGACCTCGATCGCAGCAAACGACAACTCATGGCGATCGCGGCGGAATCGAGCGCGGACGTCTGCGTCGTGACGAGCGGCAACCTGCCCGAATCGCAGAGCGCCGAGGCGCTCGACGACCTGCGCCGCGGATTCTCTAAGAAAGACGCGTTCTATGACGAGCCCGACCGCCGGAAGGCGATCGAATGGGCGCTCTCCCACGCCGAACTCGACGACGCCGTCCTCATCGTCGGCCAAGACGTCTCGACCCTCGCCCCGATCAACGAACGCTACGTCCCCGATCGCCAGTTCATCCGCTCGTGGCTCTATAAAAATCAGTCGACCGCCGAATCCTACTGGTACAACTAGC
>CAMZHY010000105.1 GCA_947307005.1 uncultured Planctomycetaceae bacterium | reverse complement strand
CCAAGCAGATTACGTTTCCAATCCGCGTTATGAAAGCGCTCGGCGTCGAGACGCTCGTCGTTTCCAACGCGTGCGGCGGGCTTAACCCGCAGTATCGACCGGGCGACGTCATGTTTATCGAAGACCATATCAACCTCTTGGGAATGAACCCGCTGATCGGTCCGAACGACGAACGTCTCGGTCCGCGTTTTCCCGATATGCTCGAGCCCTATTCGCACGAACTGATCGAGAAGGCGCGCAAGGTCGCGCTGGAGAAGGGGATTCATACGCATACCGGCGTTTACGTCGCCGTCGCGGGACCGAACTTCGAGACGCGCGCGGAATATCGGTTCCTGCGCGGAATCGGCGCCGACGTCGTCGGCATGTCGACCGTGCCCGAAGTCATTGTCGCCGTTCATTCCGGGATGAAGGTTCTCGGGATTTCCATTATCACCGACATGGGACTTCCGGACTCCCTTGAGCCGACGAGTCATGAAATTGTCGTCGCGAACGCGAACAAGGCGGAAGCGAAGATGACCGCGATCGTCGCCGGGTTCCTGAAAGCCCTCTGACCGTCCCGGCGGGAAATTTATCGCGGGCGGATTCCATAGACGTCGAAACCGCTCGCGCACGAAACGGAAACATAACGAAACGCGCGCGATCCCGCTCGCCGCAGGTCGCAGGCGCGTGATTTTTAACAGCGTTTGAAAGTTTTACTATGTCGGAAGAACAAGCCTTTTCCAACGAAACTTCGCCGTCGCAAGGCGCTGATTTCCCGCGCAACGAAGAGCTAATCCTCAAGAGATGGCGCGAACTGAACGTCTATCAGGAATCCCTTAAGCGCCGTCGCGCCGACAATATCGGGTCTTTCGTCTTCTACGAAGGACCGCCGACCGCCAACGGCGTCCCGCACCCCGGTCACTGTCTCACGCGCGCAATGAAGGACCTCTATCCTCGCTATAAGACGATGAAGGGGTATTTCTGCGAGCGCAAGGCGGGCTGGGACACGCACGGACTGCCCGTCGAAGTCGAGGTCGGAAAGGAACTTGTAAGCGAGGGACTGATTTCCGAGAACTCGAAGGAAGAGATCGAACGCTTCGGAATCGAGCCGTTCGTTCACCGTTGCATCGACAACGTCTTCCGCTATACGACGCAGTGGGAAGAACTGACCGAACGCATCGGGTTCTGGGTCGATCTGGGCGCCGCGTACGTCACGTACCACCGTTCTTTCGTCGAAAGCGTCTGGTTCGCGCTCAAGAACTTCTTCGATCGCGGGCTTCTCTATCAGGGACACAAGATCGTCTGGTGGTGGGCGCAAGGGGGCACCGCGCTCTCGTCCGGCGAGGTCGGGCAGGGCTACCGTCAAGTCGGCGATCCTAGCGTTTTCGTCCGGTGCCCGCTTGTCAACGAGACGGGCGACTCCAAATGGGACAATCTCGATCTCCTCGTCTGGACGACGACGCCGTGGACGCTTCCGAGCAACCAGTTCGTCGCCGTCCACCCGGAACTTGAATATTCCGCGATCAAACTCGTCACGAAAGAGGGCGTCGAAGACGACCGCGCGATGCTCGTGACGTCGTGTCTTGTCGAAACCGTCGCGTCGAAGATCAAAGCGACCACGAAGGTTCTCTTTACCTGCAAAGGGTCGGAACTCCTCGACATGCGTTACGTCCCGCCTTTCGACTGCTATCATAAGACGCAGGGCGAACTCAAAGGCGCGCTCAAAGACGGCGGCGAACTTTACCGCGCATGGCGCGTGATTCCCGCGACTTACGTCACGACCGAATCGGGAACGGGGCTGGTGCACCAGGCGGGCGCGTTCGGCGAAGACGACTTCAACTCGCTCGTCGAACAGCAGCGGCGATTCGTCGACGGTCAGGGGCCGGAGATGATCTGCGCCGTCGCGCCGAACGGCAAGTTCACGAGCGATTTCCCCATGTGCGAAGGCGTTTGGGTTAAAGACGCCGACCGCGATATTATTCGCAACATGAAGGAGCGCGGAATCCTCTACTGGCAGGAGCAGTATCTCCACGACTATCCCTTCTGCTGGCGCGCGCCGAACGACCCGCTCATCCAGTATCCGCGCCGCAGCTGGTTCCTGCGCACGACGCAATTCGTCGACAAGATGCTCGCGAACAACGCCGAGATCAAATGGTATCCCGAGCATATTCGCGACGGACGGTTCGGCAACTTCCTCGCGGGCAACGTCGACTGGGCGCTCTCCCGCGAGCGATATTGGGGCACGCCGCTTCCGGTTTGGGTCTGCGAAGAGACCGGCTATCAGGAAGCGATCGGCTCCTACGACGAACTGCTCGCCAAACCGGGCGCGACGGGCGTCGAGGTCTGGGAGAAGGCGCGCGACGCTGCGAAAGCGGAGAAGGGCGCCGACTGGTCCGAGAAGGACGAGGAACTTTGGGACCATCTGCGCGTTCACAAGCCCTATATCGACGCGATAACCTACGATTCTCCGAAGGCGCCCGGCAAGAGGATGCGCCGCGTTCCCGAAGTGATCGACTGCTGGTTCGACTCCGGTTCGATGCCTTTCGCGCAGTTCGGGTATCCCCACGTCGAAGGGTCTCGCGAGAAGTTCGAGTCGAACTTCCCCGCCGATTTCATCAGCGAGGCGATCGACCAGACCCGCGGATGGTTCTATTCGCAGGTCGCGATCTCCACGCTCCTCTTCGGCGACGAGGAGAACAATAAGAAGCTTGGAATCTCCCGCGATTTCCCGCACCCGTTCAAGAACTGCATCGTCCTCGGACTCATGCTCGCGGAATGGTACGAGAACAACGCGGATAAGCTCGATATTCGCCTTTCGGAACAAGAGGCGCTCGAGGCGTTCGGCAAGGGGAAATTCTCGAAGCGCGTCGGCAAAATGTCGAAGTCGCTCAAGAACTACCGTCGTCCGAAGGAAATCTTCGACAAATACGGCGCCGACGCGCTGAGATGGTATTTCTTCGCGAATCAGGCGCCGTGGAACTCGATCGTCTACAGCGAGAACTCGATCAAGGACAGCATGCCTGAGTTCATGTTGCGTCTATGGAACGTCGTCTCCTTCTTCAAGGTCTACCAGAAGATCGACGGGTTTGCGCCCGAGAAAGAACTCGACCTCGACGCCGTGAAGGCGGCGGGGGGCGACCTTAAGCCCGCCGTTCTCGCGACGGCCAAGTCGTTCCGCCCCTACGCGGAGCGCGACGAACTTGACCGCTGGATTATCGGCGAGCTCAACGCGACGGTCGCGTTTGTCGACGCGAAGCTCGAAGCGTACGACCATTTCGCCGCCTGCGGACGACTGACGGAATTCGTCGACTCCCTCTCGAACTGGTACGTTCGCCGCAGTCGCGACCGCTTCTGGTCCGGCGAGGCGTCCGCGGCGAAAGCCGACGCGTATTGGACGCTCTACGAATGTCTCGCGACGCTCTCGAAACTGATCGCGCCCTTCACGCCCTTCATCGCGGAGCGCATCTGGCTTCAGACGACCGAGAACTTCGGCGACGCGACGCTCGCAAGCGTCCACTGGGCGTCCTATCCCGTCGCCGACGAGACCGTTTGCGACTCCGCGCTCGCCCGAAGAATGGCGGACGTTCGCGAGATCGTCTCCCTCGGCCGCAACGCGCGCATGGGCGCGAAACTCAAGGTGCGCCAGCCTTTGTCGGGAATCGAGGTCGTTCTCGCCGACCCCGACGCGGTCGACGCGATCAAAGAGTACGTCGAGCTCATCAAAGAGGAGCTTAACGTTAAGAACGTGAGCTTCGTCGAACGCGCCGACGAATACGTTTCGTACGCGATCGTTCCAGACTTCAAGAAGCTCGGTCCGAAACTCGGAAAACAGCTGCCCCTCGTTAAGAAGGCGCTCGGCGAACTCGACGGCGCCGCCGCGAACGCGGAAATGACCAAGACGGGCGCGCTTTCCGTCGCGCTCTCCGACGGATCGACCGTTTCGCTCGCCGCCGACGAAGTCCAGATTCGACTTCTCGCGAAGGAAGGGTTCGCCGCCGCGCAGGGCGCGGGCTGCGTCGTCGCGCTCGCGACGGAACTCACGCCCGCGCTGATCGCGGAGGGACGCGCGCGCGAGCTCGTTCGCGCCGTCCAAGACCGTCGCAAAGAGCTTAACTGCGAATACACGGATCGCGTCGTCGTCGGAATTTCGACGAACTCGGACGCGATTCGCGACGCCGCGATTGCGCACGCCGACTACATCAAGGGCGAGACCCTCGCGGTCGAGCTGAAATTCGAGGCGCTCCCCGGCGTCGAGCCGACGACCTTGAAGATCGACGGCGACGAGGTCGCCCTCTTCGTTCAGGTCAAGAGCGCCTGACCCTTTCGCGACGCCGCGTTCGTCCCAGTCGACGAGCGCGGCGGCTTTTCTGTAAGATCACGAGAATACATTCCATTTCGATATTCAGGAGGCGTCATGGCTTCAAAGAAACTCCGGCTCGCCGTACTCATTTCCGGGCGCGGGCGAACGCTTAAAAACCTTATCGACGTCATTGGTCGCGGCGAGCTTGACGCGGAAATTTGCGTGGTGATCGCCAGCTCAAAGAACGCGTCCGGCTTGCAGTACGCGGAAGAGAACAACATTCCGATCGCCGTCGTCGAAAGTTCCGATTTCGAAACGACGGAGGAGTTCAGCGACGAGGTTTTCCGTCCGTGCTTCGCCTCTTCGGCGGATTACGTCGTGATGGCGGGCTATCTCAAACTCCTGCGGATCCCGCACGAACTCAAAGATCGCGTTCTCAATATCCATCCGTCGCTGATTCCGGCGTTCTGCGGGAAGGGAATGTACGGTCGCCGCGTTCACGAGCAGGTTCTTCACGGCGGCGTCAAGATCACCGGTTGCACGGTTCATTTCGTGGACAACGAGTACGACCACGGGCCGATCATTCTCCAGAAGTGGACGGACGTTCGCGACGACGACACGATCGACTCCCTTAGCGACCGCGTCCTCTACGAGTGCGAGTTCGTCGCGTACCCCGAGGCGCTGCGTCTTCTCGCCGACGGACGCGTTCAGGTCGTCGATCTTCCGAATTCTCACGATCGCGTCGTTCACATCCTTCCCCCTTCTCAAGAAAACGACGAAAATTGACCGTTCGTCGCGGCGCGGCGGCGTAACGCGCCGCCGCCCTCTTTGCAGCGCGCTTTGATTCGTTTTTTTCAAGGAGCGCTCGTTACAATCGCGTCTCTAGGTGCAGTTAAGATGATGGAAACTCTTTTATTTGCCGCAGACGACCCCCAGCGCAGTCTTCTTCCTCTTGTTATAACGGGTCTCTTTTTTATCGTTCTCATGGCGATCGCCGCGTGGGGTATGAAAAAGACGAACGACACGAACGACTTTTTCCTCGGCGGCAGAACGCTTGGTCCTTGGATTCTCGCGCTCTCTTACGGCGCCGCGTACTTTAGCGCGGTTGTTTTCATTGGATTTGCGGGGACTTACGGATGGCTTGTCTCCTTCAAATCGCTCTGGGTCGGACTCATGAACGGACTCGTCGGCAGTTTCGCCGCGTGGCTCGTTCTGGGCCGCGCGACGCGCAAGATGACGAGGCGCCTGAACGCGTCGACGACGCCTCAGTTTTTCGCGCAGCGTTACGGCTCCAACTTCATGAAGATCCTCGGCGCGATTCTGATTTTCCTCTTTCTGCTCCCATATTCCGCGTCGGTTTTCGCCGGGCTGACCTATCTCTTCAAGGAGGTCTTCAACGTTTCAATGACGACCGCGCTGACGATCATTACGGTCACGACGGGAATCTACCTTGTCATCGGCGGCTACAAAGCGGCGGCGCGAATCGATTTCATCCAAGGGGCGATCATGTTCTTCGGCGCGCTCTGCATGGTCTGGTTCGCGTTTTCCTACTTCGCGAAGGACTGCGGCGGGTTCGCAGGCGTCGTGGAGCAGGCGACGAGCAATTACAAGGCGCGTCTGAGCGGCGAGCTGAGCGCGGTGCAGACCGATCCGTTTAAGCCGATGCCGGGCTGGCTCTTCTGGTCCGTCGTCTTCATGACGTCGATCGCGCCGTGGGGACTTCCGCAGATGGTTCACAAGTTCTACGCGATTAAAGACGAGAAGCAAATCGTCAAGGGCGCGATCGTCTGCTGCGTTTTCGCGACTCTCATCGGGGTCGCCGCCTACGGAATCGGCGCGCTTTCGCATCTGCTTCCCGAGGACGTCCTTAGAACGACGCTCACGCCTGACGGCTCCTCGATCGACGTGAACAAACTCGTGCCGACGATGCTCGTGAAATGCTTCCCGTCGTGGTTTCTCGCGATCGTGCTTCTTCTCGTTCTCTCCGCGTCGATGTCGACGCTCTGCTCGCTCGCGCTGACGTCGTCCGCCGCGCTGAGTCTCGACCTCGTCAAAGGTTACGTCGCGCCGAACGCGTCGGAGAAGACGCACCTGCTCGTTCTCCGCGTCTGCTGCGGCGTCTTTATTCTCGGCTCGTACCTGATCGCGCTCTTCAGCCCCTCGTGGATCGTCGCGCTGACCGCGCTGAGCTGGGGCGCGATCTGCGGCGGGTTTTTGGCTCCTTACGTCTACGGGCTCTTCTGGCGCGGCGTCACGAAGGCCGGCGCCGTCTGGGGCATGCTCTCCGGCGTCGTCGTCTCCAACGGGATCTATTGGACGCTCTTCTTCGGACAGGGCGCCGGCGTCGCGAAAAAGTTCTCGCCCGTGACCGCGTCCGTCGCGATGCTCTTCCCGTTTATCGTCGTGCCGCTCGTGAGCGCGTTTACGAAGAAGCTCGATCCCGAACGCGTCAAGCTTGCGTTTGGCGACGGGGCGGAAAGCGTCGTCGAAAAGGACGGCGAGACGCGCTGACGGCGAAATTCATACTTGCGTCGCGGGGCGGAAATGAGTATGCTCCGCCTTGCGTTTCCGCTTGACGCTTTGCGTCGGACGAGAATTTCGAGAAAATTTCCAGAATTTAGCCGAAAGGAGCGACGTCAAATCGCTCCTTTCGGCAACTAAGTTGAACGGAGACGCCGCGATTGCGCGACGTCCTTGAAACGCGTCGAGACGGAGTCGAAACGCGTAAACTTTTTTGTAGAACAGGCTGGCGAATGACATGTAATAACGATAGGCGAAACGCGCGATTCGTTTCGCTTTCTTTGATTCTTATTTTTGCGGTTTCCGCTTGTTGTTCCGCGTGCGGCGCCGCGGCGCCCGACGAGAGCGGGGCGCTCGTCCCGACCACGCGCGACAAGCAGATAGCGATTAACTTTTCGCGTCTGCTCGAAGGGCGCCATGTGTCTAAGACCAAAATTAACGAAACGACCTCGCAGCGCGCCTTCGAACTCTTCCTCAAGGCGATCGATCCGACGAAACTCTATTTCAATCAGAGCGACGTCGATCAGTTTGCCGCGCAATACTCGAAGACGATGGCGACTCAAGCGAAGTCCGGCGTCGTCGCGCCCGCGTTCGACATGTACCGCGTTTATCTTGAGCGCGTCGACGAACGCTGCGCCATCGCCGACAAACTCCTCGAAGAGAATCAATTCGATTTCACCGTCGACGAAGAGCTCGTTCGCGATAAGAAGGAACTGACCTATCCGAAGACGCAGGACGAGGTTGTCGACCGGATGCGCAAGCGCGTCAAGTACGAGATTCTCTCCCTTGAGGCGGAAGAGCGCGATAAGAAGAAGGAAGCGGAAGAGAAGCAGGCGCAAGACGGCGATTCCGCGCAGAAATCGGCTCCGAGCGACGGCGAGGTCGCGGCTCCTTCGGATCGCTCGGAAGATCCGATTTCCAAGCTTAAGAGACGTTATCACACGCTCCAAAAGCGCCTTCATCAGACGTCGAACGACGATTTGCTCGAAATCTACCTCACCGCGATTGCGAACGCGTTCGATCCTCATTCCACGTATATGTCGCCGAAGTCGTACGAGAACTTCATGATCCAGATCGGACTCAACCTCGAAGGCATCGGCGCGACGCTCCAGTGGGACGACGGCTACACGGTCGTGAAGCGCATCGTCAAGGGGAGTCCGGCGGAGAAGCAGGGCGAGCTTAAAGAAGAAGATAAAATCGTCGGCGTCGGTCAGGGCGAAGACGGTCCGATCGAGGACGTCGTCGATATGAAGCTCACCGACGTCGTTGATAAGATTCGCGGCAAAGGCGGCACCGTCGTTCGTCTCCAGGTCGTCTCGCCCGACGGCAAGAAGAAGCTTATTTCGATCGTTCGCGAAAAGGTCGATCTCGAAGACAGCGCGGCTCAGTCGGCGATCTTCGATCTCAAACCGAAGGCGGAAGGGGGCGACGTCGAGTTCGTCGACGTTCCCAAAGACCAGAAGACGGAGAAGGTCGGCGTTCGCGTCGGCGTCATTGATCTTCCGAGTTTCTATCTCGACATGAAAGCGAAGAACGGCGAGGGCGGGCGCAGCGTTAGCGACGACGTTCGCGCCATCCTCAACGAGTTCAACGAGAAAGACGTCGACGCGTGCGTCGTCGATCTGCGCTACAACGGCGGCGGATCGCTCCCGGAAGTCGTTACGCTCACGGGCCTCTTCATCAAGACGGGCTCGGTCGTGCAGACGAAACCGTCCGAATTCGGCGACCGTCCGCGTTCGCTCAACGACCCCGATCCGAATATCGTTTGGAGCAAGCCGCTCGTCGTGCTCACAAGCCGTCTTAGCGCGAGCGCAAGCGAAATTTTCGCGGGCGCGATTCGCGACTACCATCGCGGTCTTGTCGTCGGCGACGAAACGACGCACGGCAAGGGTTCGGTGCAGTCGATGATGGAACTTTCGAGCGCGATCTTCGGATCGCTCCTCGGGAGCCGCAACGCGCCGAAACTTGGCGCCGTTAAGCTCACGATTCAGGGGTATTATCTGCCCTCGGGCGAGTCGCCGCAGCTTCAGGGCGTTCATTCCGACGTCATTTTGCCGCAGTTTACGAGCGTGCTTGAAGATATCGCCGAATCGGATCTCGATTATCCGCTCTCCTTCGAAAAGGTCGAGCCCGCGAAGTATCCGGTTTTTGCGAACGTCGATCCGGAGATCGTCAAACAGATTTCGGAGCGTTCCGCAGCGCGCGTCGCCGCGTCGGAGGATTTCCAGGAAGAACTCCGCAAGATCGAACTCTATCGCGACAGCAAACTGCGTAAAGCGACCCCGCTCAACCGCGAAAAGTACTTCGCCGAACTCGACAAGCTTAACAGCAAAGAAGAGACGGATAAGATGGAGGAAAGCGTCCTCGGCGGCGGAGGCGTCAAGCGCGACTACTACCTCGACGAGGCGCTAAAGATCACAAAGGATTACGCCGATATCCTTTCGATTCGCACGGCGCTCTGAGTTCAGAACGGCGCGCGCGTTCCCAAAAGGTTCGCGCGCGCTTTTTTTATGTCAGGTTTTACGTTCGTCGGACGCGTCTTTTTCTGCGACGCGTCCTCTTGCGAGGCGTTCAGACCGTTTTTTTCGCCGAAAAGGAAAACGATCCCGTTAGGTTTCGGAACGCCTCAGATTTAGATATCGCTTAGGAGACTCCCCATGAAAACGATCGACGTCGTCGACGGTCCCCAGAATGTTTCCCGCATCCTT
>CAMZHY010000104.1 GCA_947307005.1 uncultured Planctomycetaceae bacterium | reverse complement strand
CTGACCGAAGACGCCGAGTTCTTCCAGAAAAAGAACGCCTACCGCTGTCTTGCGCTCCGCGACCCGAGCTTTGCGAGCGACGCGTCCGCCAAAGAACTCGCCGAACGTCGGAACGATTCGGCGGGAACGCTTCTCATTGCCGTCTCCGATTTCGCCGGACTGCGCGACTCCTTCAAGACGTTGCGGCAGCTTTCGGAAACGTTCGGCGTCTCCGCGACGACTGAGGATTCGCGGCGCTTTATCCCGGAAGTCGAGATCGACGACGCTCCCCTTCTTGAATTTCGCGGGATGCACCTCTGCTGGTTCCCCGAAACGGAGATTAGCGAGATCGAGCGTTCGATTCGGTTAGCGGCGTATTACAAGCTCAATTACATTGTGTTGGAATTTTGGGGAGTCTTCCCCTTCGACGCGTCTCCCGCCCTGTGCTGGGATGAATTCCACACGACGAAGGACGACGTTCGCCGACTTGTCGCCATCGGCAAAGAACTTGGCGTCGAACTGATTCCTCAGATGAATCTTTTCGGACACGCGCCCGCCGCTCGCGGTTCGTCCGGAAAGCACACGATTCTCGATTTTCACCCGGAAATGGAGCCGCTCTTCACGCCCGACGGGTGGACGTGGAACGTCAGCAACCCCGCGACGCGAGAGCTGCTGACAAAGTGCGTTTTGGAACTTTACGAGACGTTCGACCGTCCGGCGTTTTTCCACATCGGCTGCGACGAGGCGTATTCGGCGGGGACGAGTTTCATTGAGCGGCGCGACGGCGGCTATCTCGACGCGCTCGCGGATTGGATCGTTTATTTCCACGATCTCCTGAAGGAGCGAAACTGCCGGATTATGATGTGGCACGACATGCTGATCGAGGCGTCCGATTTCAAAGGCTACACGACCGGCGGTCTTGCCAAGACGCGCGGACTGATCGACAAGCTGCCGAAGGATATTCTCATCTGCGACTGGCAGTACGGCGCGCCGAAAGAGGGCGAAACGTGGCCGACGACGACCTATTTCCTCGACAAAGGTTTCGACGTGCTCGCATGCCCTTGGGAGAATCTCGACGGAATCCGCAGTCTTGCGAAAAACGTCGCGGAGAAGAACGCCTTCGGACTCCTCTGCACGACGTGGCACACGCTCTACGGGGACAAGTTGCGCAAGGAGTTCCCCGTCGCCGCCCAGGCCGCGTGGGGCACGAAATATCAGGGTTCGAATCCGTTCGGGTTCCCCTTTGACCGCCATTTGCGTCAAGCGCTCCAGAACGCCGTTTACAAGGATTACCGAACGAACGGCGTCAACGACTGGCAGGTTCCAAAAGAGACCAACGTTCCCTACTGATTGAACGCGGCGGTTTTCGTGGTCAGAGCTTAGTTAGTAGGGCGGCGCGAGCGTTAAAGTTTGCGCCGTCCTGTCGTTTTCTTGGCGGAACTACCACGCGTCCGTTCGAGGCGACAGTTGAAGAAAAACAACGCGCATTTGTTGCGTGCGACGCTTCTTTATCCGCTTTACGCCGACATTTTTCAATGCCGACGTTAAACCGTTAATGCGGCGAACGGCGTAAAAACGCCCATACTAACGCAGTCACATCGGTTTCGCTCGACTAAAATCGACCGTGCGTTTTCGATTCCGCCTATTAAAGAGGCGGCTTCTTATTTGGGGTTATTCCTTTTCGACAAAGTCCCGGTTCGTTTCGTCGGACGGCGAATAAGGAGCGGGAACCGCCTTAGCCCATGTGGGCAAATCTTTAAAACTGCGATAATACTCCTCGGGGAAACGGAAATTGACGTCGACCCAGGCCGTCGATTTTTCGGGGGAAAAGAAATAACTCAATACCGCCCAGTGTACTCTTCTGCGCATTTCTTTGATGAAGATTTCCATGTTCTCTTTACAAGGAGAAGAGTCTTCTTCAAACGCTTGGAACAGATCATACTCGATAACGTTGTCGCGAGCGGCGATTTCCAACTTGATTCCGAATTTTAAATGTTGATCGCCCGTGTCATGCCACGCGGAACTAAAACCAAAGGGTTCTCGTTTGCAAATATCCGTTACGTGCGCGTCGACGATGATAGAACGTTTGTGTTCTTCTGTAAAACCTTCGAGCTCTTCCCTTCCGACCTTCTCGCCGGTTCTACAGCTGATAAACGTTCTACCTTTTACTCCTTCCTCTCCCCACAGAAATTCTCCCATCGAATAGAAAGCAGCGTTGCTTATAACCGTCAGAATATCCTCCGTTTCAAGGTCGCTATATTCGCGCTCAGGGACGGGAATAAGATCTTCCGGGGCGACGATCTCGATTTCAAATTCAAATATTTTCATGACGACGTTCCTTACGAATGGTTGCCGACGTTTCCGTTTGATCTTGCGAATAACAAAAAACAACGTCCGTCGCGTAGTCGACGCGGTCAAGACGCGGAAAGAGAGGGACGTTTTCGAGAGTTGAATCTGCAGGACGGAAGCCGCGGAGGATATTAACCCATCCTCGTTCTGCGCGCAGGTTGCTCGAACGACGCCGCGACAACTCCATCCGTCGACCGTCGATTATCGTTCGGCTTGGGAGTTTCGTCAAGAGAGGGACGGGAGTCGTTTTCTTTGGGTAAAGGCGCGTTATTCCGCAAACTATAGTTTACCGCGAGTGGTCTATATTCCTGCGACGGTTTTTCGTATGGTTTTCCCTAATTGGACGCGAGTCGCTCGCCATGAAAAGTTTTTTTCAAACGCGAAGTTTTTTCCGAAAGATTCGAGCGGTTCATCCGTCTTTTTAATATCCGTCTTGCGTTATTCGCTGAAAAAAGCTAGCGTTAATCTATCGGCGCAAGGACGCGCCGCAGGACGTTTTGAGAGGAACTCACGCTGGTTTTGACGATGCATACGCTCTTTATTCTTTCGTTCGTCGCCGTCGCGCTTGGCGGTTCGTTGTTGTGGGGATCGCTTTTTCTGGATTTTTCGAAGCCGTCGGTCTCAAAAGATCGTTCGTCAAACTCGGCTGTTCCCGCTTCAGATCGAAAAAACGAGCGGCGCGTCGCGGTTTATGAATTTGCGGAGTTCGATTCCGAGACGTCGGTCTGACGCTTCAGACGTATAACGCGCGATTGCGCGAAAGGAGGGAGTCGTGTTTTCGGTTAAACTGGACGCGTTTTGCGGCCCCGTCGATCTGCTCCTGTATCTGGTGCGTAAACGCGAACTCGACGTTTTCGATATTCCGATCGCCGAGGTGGCGGATCAGTTTCTGCTCTTCATCGACGCGCTCGAAGCGCTCAACCTCGACACGATCGGCGAGTTCGTGACGACGGCGAGCGCGCTCGTCGAGATTAAGTCGTTCCAGGCGCTTCCGACGGAAGACGAAAAAGTCGCCGAAGAGATCGAGGATCCGCGTCGCGACCTCGTGGTTCAGCTCCTCGCGTATAAGAAATTCTGCGAAAACGCCGGACTTCTCGAAGAGCGCGGACGGCGCTGGCAGCGTCGGTATCCGCGACTGTCGAACGACCTTCCGGCGCGCGAGCACAATCTTGCGGAAGAGCCGATTCAAGACGTTGAACTCTGGGACCTCGTCGGCGCCTTCGGTCGCGTCCTTCGCGAGAAGACGCTTGTTTTCCATCATTCGATGTAGGGGGACGACGTCCCGACCTCGACGTACGTCCAGCGCGTCTACGCGCGTCTCAAACGCGAACGCTCCGTTCTCTTTTCGGAACTCTTCTCGGAAGCGGATCGCAAGACGACGCTCGTCGGGATCTTCCTCGCGATCCTCGAACTGACGCGTCACGGGTACGCCTTCGTTTCGCAGGAGGTCGCCTTTGGCGACATTACCGTTTCGTTCCGCGAGAATTCCAAACCGTTCGATCTTCTCGACCTTAGAGAGTTCGACTACGCGCAGGCGGGCTGACCGACGCTTTCTAGGCGCCCGCCGCTACTCTTTCGGTTCGAATTCGACGCGATAGAAGAACGCGCTTTCCGGCGCGACGTCGCCGCGGTCGTAGAAATTGGCGGGCGACTCAAGGGGAACGTCGTCGAGCCATTTGAAGGAAACGGCGGTTAAACCGTCCCCGGCGGCGAAAAGCGTCGTCGGGACGGCGATCATGAGCCTGTTTCCTTCGACGCGCCAGCGGCAGTCCGCGATTTCTTTTCCCGGATGAAACGTCCGCGCGCGTTCCGTCAGTTCTTCCGCTTCTTTCCGCGCGTCGGAGCGCAGACGTTCTCGCTCGCTCCATTCTTTGAGCGCCGCGACCTGTTCGTCCGTCGCGTAAGGATGAAGCTGTTTTTCAACGAGTCGATGCGTTTCGGGGTAATCCTCTAAGTTTTCGCGTTTTGTCAGCGTTTCGAGGCGTTTGCGCGCCTGTTCCGCGACGCTTTCGTCGTAATACCGCGCGACGACGGTTCCGTTGTCGTCGTATTTCACGCCGACGACGAGTTCCGCGCCGCGCCAGCCGGTCGCGAGGTCGTCGTCAAGGTCGAGCGCGAGAATCAGCCCGTCGGGAAGCGCGGGCGCGATCGCTTCGCGCGTTTCAAGGTAGAAATAAACGTTCGCGTCGTCGCGCGCGACTTTCGCCGCCGACAGATCGTTTCGACCTTTCGGCGTGTTGTACCATAGCCCCGCGCTTCCTCGAAAATCGCGCGGCTCCGTTTCGCCCGAATAATCCCGAAGCGTCGGTTCGACGCCGTTCCACTGTTCGAAAGCGCCGTCGAGTTCGATCGTTTTGCGCGGCGCGGGCTTGGGCGGACGAGGCGCGCCTTTGAAACGTCGGATTCCGTCGACCGTTTGCAGATAGTAGGCGTCGAGCGCCGCGCCTCGGACGGGCTCGACGTCGCGGCTGTATTCGAGATCGTACTGATCGACGAGCGCGTAGCGATTCGCCCATTCAATCCACCATCGACCGGCGGTCCACTCGTTCCAGCCGGTAACCATGAGAAATTTGGGGTCTACTTCAATCGCGCGCGTCCACTGCTGGGCGAAGTTGAGTCCTTCGAGGGGCGCGACCCTGTTTTTTTCCGCGCCGTAAACGAAGGAGCGTCCGCGCCCGATGAGTTCGCCCATCCAAACGGGACCTTGTTTGTCGTCCCGCGCGAGATTCTGCGCGGGGGAGACGTTAAGCTGTTCGGGGACGTCTTCCGCGTCGCGCCACGAGTAGGTTTGCGGGTAGCCGTCGACCCATCGCCACGCGTCGCGCGTTCTGAAGACGGCGTCCGTCGGCCAGTAAGTGTCGCGAATCGTGAAGAAGTCGCGCAGTTCCTCGGGGACTTCGTCGGGGTTGGCGAGGATCAGCGGCTTATCCTCCCAGAGGAAGAAGACGGGGCGATATTTTTCATGAGAATAGAATTCGTTCCAGATTTTTTGAATCGTCGCGGTCGCGTTGGTTCGCGTCATGAAGACGACCTGCGGGGCGGGTTCTCCTTTGGCGAAGGCCTCTAAAATCACGTCGCAGAGCGCAAGGTACGCGTTTTCGTACGTAACGGCGTTCGTCGTGTCAAAGATAAGCGCGTCGACGCCCGCGTCTGCGATAAGTCGAACATGGCGCTTTAAGACGTAGGGATCGCTTGACGCGTAATACCCAAAAAGGGGCTCGCCCCAGTAATGCATCTGAGCGTCGGAGCCGACGAGCGCGTCGTTTTGTTCGGGCCAAGGGTCGAGTTTCTCAATTTTAGAAATATCATAGGGACCGTTTTCACCTTCGGGAAGATTTCGGTCGCGGGGAATATCGCCGTCGAGCCATAGGAAGTAGAAGAGCCCGACTTTGCGATCGGGACGCGGCGCGGGGACGTCGTTCGGGGCGGAGACGACGCGCCCGAGGTCGTCGGAGGCGCGCCAAGGGACGCCGGGGACTTTGGACTCCTGCGCCGAGGCGGAAAGCGTCGCGACGACGAGCGCAAACGTTGGGACGAGGAGACGAACGAAACAGAGCGCGCGTTTCATAAGGGCGATCCTCCGAAGGGACGAAAGTGAAATTTCCACCGAAACCATTGTACGCGCGAAGGGACGTAAAGCAAGAAATAAAGAGTTCCGGCGGAGCGAACCCCGTCGGAACCCTCGGATCAATGAAGTTAAAACACGGGAGAAAAGATTTTGCGCTTTTTAAGCGCCCCGTATTCCTTAGCGGCGGAACAATGGCGGTCGCGCCGTCGCGCCGGAACGCGAGTTAAGTTTCAAAAGCTGAAGTATCGCAAGCTGCTTGTCAAACGATGGTTGATCTGTCGCAAGTTGCGACTCGGCGCCGTTGAGTTTTCAACCGGGAGCGTCGTTATTTGACGCTTCCGTCGAAGACCGTGGCGACCGCGGGGGCGTCGGCGAGTTCTTCTTCGTCGTCGTCGATATTGAAGAGGGTCAGGACGCCGTCGGCGCGTTGCTCGTCGTCATGTTCGAGTCCGAGGTCCTCGGCGCGAAGCTTCAGCGTTTCTTCGTCGCGCTGCGCGAAAACGCGTTCCGCGTACTGCTCGTGCGTTTCGGCGCGTTGATATCCCCCGTCGGCAACGGAGACGTTGGAGACGTTGGAGACGTTGGAGACGCCGGAAGCGTTGGCGACGTTCGACGCGTTGGGGGCGCGGGAAACGTTCGAAACGTTCGAGACGTTCGAAGCAGCGCGCTGTCTTGGGCGCGATTCCGCGCGGTTCGGGTTGTTGGAACTGCCCGGAATCGTGTACGGGGCCGCGTGAGCGCGTTCTTCGTTTTCGGCGGTTACGGCGTTTTCACCCGCCGCCGCGTCTTCTTCGACGGACAGAACGTTTACGTCGTCCGTTCCCATCTGACGAATCGATTCGACCGAACGTCCGCCCGAAAGCTGCTCGAAGGTCGGGAGACGATCGAGGCCCGCGAGGGAGTCTTGCGTCGCGTTCACTTCCGAGAGGTAGGAGCGAAGCAGGTCTTGGTCGATGTTGCCCGGATCGATCCAGCGTCCGGTCGCGTCGAGGTTGAAGATTCCCATGAGGAGCATGAGGTTCATTCTTCGCGACTGGTACTGGAGCCAAGTCGACATGATGTCGTTCTGGGAGTTCAAGAGCGACTCAAGCGCGTTCGTGAGCGCTTCCGCGCTCGTGTTGACGGAGCCGACGCGCGAGGAGCCGGTCGGAGGTTTCGTAAGATTGAGCTGCGCGGAATGAACGCGTTTGATTGACGTCAAAACGCTGTCGCGCTGCAGTTCAAAACGAATTTGCGCCAGTTCAATCGCGCGCACCGCGCTGCGAATCTGTTGATGGACGCCGTCGACGTACGCGTAGTAGCTTCGACGCGCTTGGTCGTAGGAGATCAGCGCTTGGCGATAGCTGTTGCGTTCGAGGAATCGATCGAGGGGCGCGTCGAACTGAATATTCGCGGAGAAGGACGCGTTTTTCCGACTGAAATTGACCGGGTTGGAACCTTCGTTCGAAATGGAGCCCGAGACGCCGACGGACAGATCGCTGCGAAGCTGGTCGGCGACGATTTCAATGTTGCGCCACTGATCGACGAGGTTGGACCGGACGTTCATCCAGTCAAGGCGTCGTTCTCGCGCGACGCGGAACGCGTCTTCGGAATTGACGTTGACGATTGCGAGTTCGATCGTTTCGAGGCGCGCCCGCGCCTGGATCAGACGCAGAACCATGATTTCTTCGGACAGCTTGGTGAGGCAGGAGCTGAACCAGTATCGGTACACGTCGTCTCTCGCAAGGGATCCGGAGCGGAGCGCGGCGAGCGATTTTTCCAAATTGTCGCGACGCGTGAGGTATTCCGCGCTGTTTTCTTCGGTCAGATTCTTCGCCATGAGGTCGAGCGCTTTGATTTCCGTCTCGATTTCGTCGGCGTTGAACTGGATCGGATCGTTGAGATCAGATTCCATGTGAAGGTCGGACACCAGCTGATTCACCGACGCGGGGAAGACTTGCTCGTCCCGATTTTCGCGGCGCTGAATAATCATGCTGGCGAGGTCGTCGGGCGAATACGCGAGCGCGGTCTGGTTGATGAGTTCGAGCGTCTTCGCGACGTCGTATTTAACGCCGCGCGCCTTGAGAACGACCCCGTATTCGTTGACTTCTTCTCTGGGGCGATCAAGGTCTTCGCGAATCGCGGCGACGCGTTCGTCGAAGTATTTGTAGTCGGCGAAGGAACTGTCGAGCTCGGGGTTTTCTTCCTCAAAACGCGCTCGAAGCGCCTCAAGGGCCGCCTCTCGACGCGGTTTGACGTTTATTTCGAGATTTTCGACGTCGGCGTTCGCTTCCTGAAGACCGGCGGCGAACTGCTTGTCGAATTCCGCGAAGATCGAACGCAGGTCGGCGACGGAAAGTTGCGGGACGCTGACGTTGGGGTTGCGAACGTCGTCGATCGAGTTGACGTAACGCTCGCCCGTCGTGCCGACGACGCGGTTGTCCTTGTTGCGGAGCCACGCGAGGAACGTCGAAACGTCGTTTTGGAGCTTTTCAAGCGTTTCGGGCATGAGCACGAACTGTTCGAGAAGCGGGTCGCGAACGACGACGTTCTCCACGTCGGGAGGCAGTCCGAGAGAAATGAGGTATTCCTCGACGGAGTCCCGATAATTGTCTTTTAACTGAATAAGGTTCTGCTGCGACGAGAGCCAGTTCTGACGCATGCGGTCGACGTCGGTGCGGTCCGTGATGCGGCTTGTCGCGAAGTATTCTTCATATCGTTGATAGTTGTCTTCCGACGACGCGACGTTCGATTCTTGGTTCAGAATCTGAATCTGGCTCGAAAGAAGCCCGTAGAAGCCGCCGACGCCCGCGCCGCCGACGCCGCTGCTCGGATAGCCGCCGCTCGAGGGCTGCGCGACGGGAGAGTTTCCAGTCAGCACGCCGACGTAGAAGCCCTGCTGATAGAACGCGAGCTGGCGGACGTTCGCGAGGAGTCGACGTTCGCTTCTCGTCAGACTTTCCAAAACGATCGCGCGTCCCGCGCCTCTGAGGAACGGCTGCGTGATCGAGTATCCGATATTCGTGGTTGGCGTCATCGATTGCGAGCCGGGACTGAAATTCCACACCATTTCGTTGGCGATTTCCGTCACGATGTTGGCGCCGCTCGCGAGCCTTCGACTCGCTCTGCCGTCGATCGTCGTCGCGCGCAGCGAACTCGACGAGGCGCCCTTTTTGAATCCGCCGTAATTATTGTAGAAAAGGGAGCTTCCGCCGTAGAATTTCGTGTCGAACGCATAACGCTCGGCGGTGACCGAAAGCGCCGCGAGGTACACGTTTTCCAGCGCGGAACGGTATTGGGGGGAATGAAGGAGCGCGAGGTCGAAGGCGACTTTCTGATCGAGAACGATCTCTCCGTCTTCGTTCGGAGCGGGCAGCGTGTCGCGCCAGTTTTCGTTTTCAATCGTTCTCGTGAAGCCGTTTTTAGTCCACTTCTGGAGTCCTTTTTCACCTTCGACGTCGGCGAGAAGCTTGCCTGCGGTTCCGTCGTCGATTGGCGACGGCTGCGCGTCAGGGTCGTAAAGGTTCGCGTAGCGCGAGTAGCACGAGGAGTCGAGCGTGAAATTCTCGAGTTCCCAGTACTTTTCGTCGTCGCTTTTGTCGACGGTATTGAGGAGCTCATACACCTCGTTA